>DAIQPR010000001.1:0-38647 GCA_036787315.1 Polynucleobacter sp.
CGTAAATAAGCGTAAGAAGTAATTGCTTATAACATTAAAAAAAGCCCAAATTATTTTGGGCTTTTTTTATGTCTGAACAAGTCGTCGACTTCGATTAATACTCATTAATATACCTACACCAAAACCCAGAGTTGAAAGTGCAGTACCGCCATAACTAATAAATGGTAATGGGACTCCTACCACCGGTAACAGCCCACTTACCATAGCCATGTTTACAAACGCGTAAGTAAAAAATATTAGAGTAACAGCCCCACCTAAAAGTCTTGAATATAAATTAGGCGCTGAGGCCGCAATTTGCAAGCCCCGTTGAATGAGAAGGAAAAAAAGAAACAATAAAATCAAATTTCCAAACAATCCAAATTCCTCAGAAAAAACTGCAAAAATAAAGTCAGTATGTTTTTCTGGAATAAATTCTAAATGTGTTTGTGTACCTTTCATCCAACCCTTGCCAAAAATCCCACCTGAACCAATTGCAATCATCGACTGCAATGTATGAAAGCCTTTGCCTAGAGGGTCTGAGCTTGGATCTAGAAGAGTACAGACTCGGTGTTGTTGATAGCTTTTTAGAAAAGGCCAAGACACACCTTTAGCGCATAGTGAGTCACCAAAAATTACTACTAATAAAATGCCCAATAAGGCTATTATAAAAAAGGGCAAGATAAATCGCCAAGGAAAGCCTGCAAATAATATTACGTAGAAGCCAGCAGCTAAAACTAGAATAGCTGTTCCAAGATCAGGTTGTCTTGCAATAAGATAAGTAGGTAATATTAACAAGCAAAAAGCAATAAAAAAATCACGCAGTTGGATAAGACCATCTTTCTTTTGAAAATACCAAGCAAGCATCATTGGCATTGCGATTTTCATAATTTCGGATGGTTGGATTACTACGCCTATATTGAGCCACCTTCTCGCGCCTTTTTTAACAAGGCCAAAAACTGCAACCCCTATTAAAAGAGCGACTCCAAAAAGATATACCCATAAAGAAATTTTTTCTAACCACTTAATGGGAATGCGAGATGTGATCCACATGATTATTGCCGCACTTAGTATATTTCTAGCTTGCTCAACCCAACTGACAACAGTCCCAGAGCTCGCAGACATAAAAGTGATATTTCCAATCACCACAAGAAACAAAAGTATTACACCAAGAGTAGGATCTAACCCTTGCCATAAAAAGTTTAAGCGTTGGGTTATTGAACGGTTTTCCATGGAGGAACTCCCTCTGGCCAGGTGTTAAGCATTAAGTAGTCAAGAGCTTGTCTTGCTATTGGGGCTGCAGCTGTAGCACCAAATCCTGCATTTTCTACAACTAAAGCTAAAGCATACTTTGGTTTGTCTGCAGGTGCAAAAGCTATATAGAGAGCATGGTCCCTTTTGAATTCTGAAATTGCACTAGCTTTGTAATCCTTTCCACCCAAACTGAATACTTGTGCAGTTCCTGTTTTACCTGCCACAGGATATTTAACACCAGCGAATGGCACCTTACCTGTACCAGTTGTATTTACACCAACCATACCCTCAGTAATAACTTTTAGATTTTCTGGTTTGAAGTTAAGACGAGTTGTCTCTGATGGGACTGTAGGTGTTTTTTGATGTGTAATTGGATCTTCAATTAACTTTACTAAATGAGGGCGCATAACAACTCCACCATTCGCTAAGATTGCAGTAGCTTGTGCTAATTGTAAGATTGAGTAACTGTTATAGCCTTGTCCAATGCCAATAGAAATTGTGTCTCCCTCTCCCCACTTTTGTTTTAGAGGGTCGGAGTAATAAGCTTTTTTCCACTTTTTAGATGGAAGTATTCCTTTTACTTCACCATTGATATCTATGCCTGTTTGTTGACCGAAGCCAAGCTCTTTCATAAAAGAGCTTATTGCGTTAATACCCATATCATGTGCAAGAATGTAGTAATAGGTGTCACATGAAACAGCAATCGATTGGCGCATGCTTACAAATCCATGACCATTTTCAGCATCGTCCCTAAAAACGGTATTTCCAAATTTAAAATAACCTGGATCATAAATACCTTGATCTGCAGTTCTAAACTTACCTTCTAGAGCTGCAAGAGCCATAAATGGTTTAAAGGTTGATCCAGGAGGGTATGTTCCTCTAAGGGGCCTATTAAATAGTGGTTTTTCAAGGGACTCATTGAGCTTTTTCCACAAATCAGCATCGATACCATCTATAAAAGAATTCGGATTAAAAGTTGGCATTGAAACAAAAGCTAATACATCTCCTGTACTTACTTCGATAACAACTGCAGCGCCTCTTCTTTTCCCATAAAGCTGTTCAATTAAGTACTGCAATTTAATATCAACAGCTAAGGAAAGATTAGATCCTGCTACTGCAGCGGTTGATGAGAGGTTTCTCACAACTCTTCCACCAGCAGTAATTTCTACTTGGTTATAGCCTACGGTTCCCCTTAGTTCTTTTTCATAGCTTTGTTCTAAACCTATCTTTCCTACTTGTTGAATACCTTTGATTTTGATTGGTTTCAACTCATCACTTGTAGAGTCATCTTGCGACTCTTCAAGTTCAGCTAAAAGCTTTTCCCGATCTTTTTGTGAAATTCGCCCTGTATAACCTAATAGATGAGAACCTAATTGTTGATAAGGGTATTCACGAAAATACCTGACCTGTACTTCTACACCTGGGTATGCATATTTTCTAGAGAAAAATCTAGCAACTTCCTCATCGCTTAAAAAATTTCTAATTGGAATACTTTCTGTTTTTTTTGCTCCTTGAAGAGCGCGGAAAAAATTAGTTTTATCTTTTTGCGAAATTTTAAGTACCGAGTTTAAAGAATCAACCAAGTCTTCTATCGGTTCGTTAACACCAGCAGGAGTAATTTCAAGAGAATAAGACGGAAAATTTCTTGCAATAACAATGCCGTTTCTATCAATGATTAGCCCTCTTTGAGAGGGGGTAGTAATAATTGCTATACGATTACTCTCAGATGCTGTGGAATACTTTGTATGTTTAATAACTTGAAGCCAAAAAAAACGAAAAAACAATAATAATAGGCAAGCCATTACAAACCAAAGACCAACTTTAATTCGTTCTTGAAAAGTTTCCAAAGAGGAGAAGGGTTCCTGATTACGAACCATTTATTTACCTAGTCAACTTTGATGATGGTGTAAAAAAGGGATACGACTAGAAAAGTACTTCTTAAATACAATCCACAAAACTGTGTCAATTAAGCTTGGAATGAGTAAATAAGCAATTGAAAATTTTGTATCAACGCCCATGATGTAAAGCAACAAAAATAAAACAAATTGGGACATGATGAATATCAACAACATCATAAGTGATTGGCCAAGTTGGGTAGCGTTTAGCAATTTTCTTTGATAGTAAATAATTACAAAACATACTGAAACATAGATGATTGCATGAATACCTAAAAAATGAGAGGTTTGAATATCCATTAACAAGCCTAATAAAAATGCAGATAAAAAATTTACCTTATCAGGATTATGGAGAACCCAAAAAGAGAGCATGACTAATAAAAAATCAGGTATCCAAAAAGAGTTACCCCATGGAAAGGCATTGAGAATAAATCCAACAATTAAATAAAAAAATGGACTTAACAAAGAGCGAAGCTTATTAGAAGAAAAGTCCACTAATTCCCCCTTTTTATTCGTGACTTGTTCCTAGAGGTTTCAACTTCACTAGGTTGCGGAGTAGTCAAGTTTGGCTCATACAATAATATATTTAAATATTGATACTGATCGATTTTTGCTAAAGGCTTACAAGAAATAGTTGCCCCAGAGCTTTCCGAAGAGCGATCAATTTTAGAAATCATTGCAACTGGAATACCTGCGGGATATGTACCGTCGATACCAGATGTAATCAAATAATCCCCCACGTCTAAATCGGCTAAATTTGTTACAAATCGTAACTCGAGGGGTTCAGCTCTTCCAATGCCAAATAAGACAGTACGTAGTCCATTTCTTTCGACAAGAACTGGTATTGCAAAATCTTTGTCCTGTAAAAGAGCAACTTCAGAAGAGTTTTCAAAAACTCTTACAACTTGTCCCATTAAACCATCTACCGTTGAAACGGGCATACCTAATTTAACGCCATCAGCACTTCCTCGATTAACGATAACTTTTTGTGAGGCAGGATTTGATGGGTTGAAAATAATTTCTGCGGCTAAAGATTTATAAGATGATTTATGTTGTAACTGAAGAAGTTTTTTTAAATGAGTGTTCTCTGACTCTAAAGCTTCAACTTGATTTGCCATCAATCTTAAGTTTTCGATTTCTTTAGACTGACTTTCACTTTTTGTTCGGACGGAAGAAAGTGTTTGAAAATACTCTAATGATTCATGAGCTAATTTTCCAGGCTTAGCCAGAACTTTTTGTATGGGTAATAAAAAGTTATTTCCAACTAATCTAATCTTTTCTGTGGCGTGAAGTTTAAAGTCAGCAAAAAGTATTACTGACCCCAGTAAAAGAAAGAAAAATAGCTTTAAAAAAGGTGTACCTTGATTAAATAATGCAGGTGAGCTTCGAAGCAATGTTCACCTCAGTGAATGGTTAACTATTCTTGAGAAAAAATACTACTCAATTTGTCCATACGTTCCAATGCAAGTCCAGAACCTCTAGCAACACAGGTCAATGGATCATCAGCAACATGAACTGGCAAACCAGTTTCTTCTAAAAGTAATCTATCAAGGTCTCGTAGAAGGGCGCCACCACCAGTAAGCATCATTCCACGTTCAGCAATATCAGAAGCCAGCTCAGGAGGAGTTTGCTCTAATGCAGACTTAACCGCAATTACAATTTGGTTTAATGGATCAGAAAGTGCCTCTAAGATTTCATTACTAGTAACAGTAAAGCTTCTTGGAATTCCTTCGGATAGATTTCTTCCCTTAACTTCCATCTCACGAACTTCATTTCCTGGAAAAGCTGAACCAATAGTCTTTTTAATTAATTCTGCTGTTTGTTCTCCAATGAGCATTCCATAATTACGACGAATATAGTTGGTAATAGCATCATCGAACTTATCTCCTCCAACACGTACAGACCATTTGTAGACCATGCCACCAAGAGACATAACGCCAACTTCAGTGGTACCGCCACCAATATCTATAACCATAGAGCCTGAAGCTTCTGTTACTGGAAGACCTGCGCCAATTGCTGCAGCCATAGGTTCTTCAATAAGAAATACCTGAGAAGCGCCAGCACCCAAAGCGGATTCTCTAATAGCACGTCTTTCAACTTGAGTAGATCCACAAGGTACGCAAATAATGATTCTAGGGCTAGGTTTTAAAAACTTGCTCTCATGAACCATTTTGATAAATTGCTTGAGCATTTGTTCGGTAATGGTAAAGTCAGCAATAACCCCATCTTTCATAGGGCGAATGGCTTGAATATTGCCTGGTACACGACCTAACATTGCTTTAGCTTCATGGCCAACAGCTAGAATTGTTTTTTTGCCGCTTGAACCATCTTGGCGAATAGCAACAACGGAAGGTTCATCAAGAACAATTCCTCTATCACGCATATAGATAAGCGTGTTTGCAGTGCCAAGATCGATGGCTAAGTCGTTTGAAAAGTAACTACGGAAAAGACCGAACATAAAATTATAGGAAGAATATTAAAATTTACAATATAAACTAGTTTTTAGAAGATAATACATATGATACTGCAACCATGTTATGAATACTGAAGAAATTAAACACTTAGCCAAACTATCTTGCTTGGAAATAAGTACAGAACAAACAAATCAGATTTCTAAGGAATTAGAAAACATACTGAGTTTGGTAGCAGAGCTACAGTCTGTCGATACTAAAGGTGTAGAGCCCTTGTTTCATCCTATTTCGATGATACAAGCTTTAAACCAACCTTTAAGGCAAGATATTGTTTCTGAAACAGATAACCGATCCAACAACATGCTTTCAGCCCCAATTAGTCATGAGGGCCTTTATTTAGTTCCTAAGGTGATTGAATGAAGTGGCATGAAAAGTCTTTAACTGAATTAGCAAAGGCACTTCAAACTAAAGAAGTGTCAAGTACTGAGCTAACCCATTATTTCTTGAAGCGTATTGCTGAAATGAAAGGCTTAAATGCCTTTTTAGATGTTCAGGAGGATTTGTCACTTCAAGAGGCAAAACATGCTGATGAGCTAATTTCATCAGGAAAAGCAGGGTTTTTAACTGGAATTCCAATTGCCCACAAAGATGTTTTTGTAACAAAATCTTGGAAATCCACAGCAGCTTCTAAAATGTTGGAAAACTACATTAGCCCATTTGATGCAAGGGTCGTAGAGTTGTTAGGTCAAAATGGCGCAGGAATGGTTTGTTTGGGTAAAACCAATATGGATGAGTTTGCGATGGGCTCTTCTAATGAAAATTCTGCTTTTGGGCCAGCTCTAAACCCCTGGAATAGTGCTTTTGTTTCAGGAGGCTCTTCTGGTGGATCTGCTGTGGCTGTAGCAGCAGGATTAACCCCTATTGCAACAGGTACAGATACTGGCGGTTCTATTCGTCAACCGGCAAGCTTTTGTGGAATTACAGGTATAAAGCCAACTTATGGAACTATTTCCAGATATGGAATGATTGCTTATGCGTCATCCCTTGATCAGGCAGGCCCTATGGGAAAATCAGCCGAAGATTGTGCCTTATTACTCAATTTATTAAGTGGCCAAGATCCCAGAGATTCAACTTCCTTAAAAGCCCAAGAAATTGATTTCACCAGCTTGCTTGGTAAGACTTGGGTTGAAAATGCTGATTTACCGCTCAAGGGATTGAAAATTGGAATTCCCGAAGAGTATTTTGCACAGGGATTAGATGCTAAGGTTCGAGAAACAGTTCAAAATGCTTTAAAGAAGTTTGAGGAATTGGGCGCTACTTGTATTTCAGTTTCATTGCCAAAAACTAAGCTTTCAATACCTGTTTATTATGTTTTGGCTCCAGCTGAGGCTTCCAGCAATTTAAGTCGCTACGATGGAGTTCGTTACGGTTATCGGGCGAAAGAGTACAAAGATTTAAATCAAATGTATGAGAGAACAAGATCCGAAGGTTTTGGTTCTGAAGTTAAAAGAAGGATTCTTATCGGAAGCTATGTACTATCTCAAGGTTATTACGACGCCTATTACTTGCAAGCTCTGAAAATAAGAAGAATTATTGCCCAAGATTTTCAAAAGTCTTTTGAAACATGTGATGTATTGATGGGGCCCGTAGCGCCAAAGGTTGCATGGAAAATTGGAGAGAAATCCAAAGATCCAGTGGAAATGTACCTCGAAGATATTTATACACTTAGCCCAAATTTGGCAGGATTACCAGCAATGAGTATTCCTTGTGGGCAAAGCCAAGATGGTTTACCTATCGGTCTACAAATTATTGGAAATTATTTTTCGGAAGCAAAGATGTTACAAATTGCCGATCATTTTCAAAAAAATACTAATTGGCATCTTCAAACGCCTAACCTTCAATCTGTGGAAGGAGCACTTTGATGTCAAGTACAAATTGGGAAGTAGTTATTGGGCTTGAAACCCATACTCAATTGATGACTAAATCAAAAATATTTAGTGGCGCAAGTATTGCGTTTGGAGCTAATCCAAACGCTCAAGCTTGCCCAGTAGATTTGGCTTTACCAGGCACATTGCCTGTCTTAAATAAAGAAGCTGTGAATCATGCAATCCGTTTTGGATTAGCTATTGGAGCAAAAGTTGCTCCTAAGAGCATTTTTGCTAGAAAAAATTATTTTTATCCTGACCTACCAAAGGGATATCAAATCAGTCAATTTGAATTACCGGTTGTAGTTGGTGGAACTATCAAGATTCAGGTTGATGGAGAAACAAAAGAAATCCAGCTGACAAGAGCTCATTTAGAGGAAGACGCGGGTAAGTCTTTACACGATGATTTTTATGGATTGTATGGAGAAAAATCTAGCGGAATTGATTTAAACCGAGCTGGCACACCATTATTGGAGATTGTTACCGAGCCCGTTATGCGAAGTGCAGCCGAGGCAGTTGCATATGCAAAAGAACTACACGCTTTGGTCATGTGGATTGGTATTTGTGACGGAAATATGCAAGAGGGCTCTTTTAGATGTGATGCTAACGTATCTGTTAGACCGATGGGGCAAGAGAAATTTGGAACGCGTTGTGAAATTAAAAACCTCAACTCTTTTAAATTCTTGGAAGAAGCTATCTTGTATGAAGTTCGAAGACAGATAGAGTTAATTGAAGATGGTGGAACAGTAAGACAAGAAACTCGACTTTACGATCCAGATTTACAAGAAACAAGAAGTATGAGAAGTAAAGAAGATGCCCAAGACTACAGGTATTTTCCAGACCCAGATTTGTTACCACTAGAAGTTACTCAAGAAATGATTGATCAAATTCAATCAACCATGCCCCCTTTGCCAAGTACTTTAAGAGATACGTGGAAATCACAGTATGGCTTAAGTGATTACGATGCTGCGTTACTGACTCAAACTAGATCAACAGCAGATTTTTTTATTGAGTTATTGGGTCTTATTGGAATAGATTTAGTAAAGCCAGCAGCCAATATCATTGCTGGAGAAATGGCCTCAGCACTCAATAGGGAGGGCATCGATGTATCTGCATCTCCAATACGTCCTGTTCATATTGCACAAATGTTATTGAGAATTCAGGATGGAACTATCTCCAACAAGATTGCAAAAGATATTTTTTCTACGCTATGGGAGCGCGGGTTAAATTCTCCATTACCTGATAATGGTGTCGTAGATGCTTTGATTGAGGAAAAAGGGCTAAAGCAAATTAGTGATGCTGGCGCCATTGAAAAATTAATTGATCAGGTACTAGCAGAAAATCAAAAATCTGTAGAAGAATACAGAAGTGGTAAGGAAAAGGCTTTTAATTCTTTGATTGGTCAGATCATGAAAGTCAGTAAAGGTAAAGCTAATCCTGCTCAAGTAAATCAAATCTTAAAAGATAAATTAAATAGTTAAATGCACTTATAACTTTGAAATAAGGCAAATATGAATCCTGAATTAAATCAATCACAAGAAGAGCAAGAGAGTTTAGTTGCTCAATGGTTAATATCAACCCCTGGATTTTTTGATAGACACCCTGAGTTGTTAACTCAAATTGAACTCGCAAACTCTCATAGCGGCAAGGCGGTTTCTCTACAAGAAAAACAAATGGCTTTGTTAAGAAATCAAAATCGTGATTTGAATCAGCGATTATCAGAAATGTTGCGATTCGGGACCGAAAATGATCGTACGCAAAGTTTGATGATTAAATGGCTGGAAGGTTTGTTGGTCGCAGAAAATTTAACTGAGACAACTGAGAGTGTTACAAGTGGTTTGAATCAATTGTTTGAAATAGGCAAAGTAGATATCATTCCTCAGGCAAAGGTGTCAGATCAATTAAGCTCAAAATTAGAAACTGCTCCTATTTGTGGAAAGCTTGAAGTTGCGAGTGAATTAGTTGATAAAGAATATTTGCCAGACTCTGGTAGTCTTGTTTTGATTCAGCTAAGTCAGAAAGAAATTAATTTAGGTGTACTGTTAATGTCTAGCCCGGATGAAAATAAATTTTCCTCTGCAATGGGTTTAGTGTATGTTCATCAATTAGCGCAACTCGCATCAGCCGCGTTATATCGATTTAGAAATGAATAAACTGGCCACAACCCCAAGGCCAAGCCTCGCGGTTGAGCAATTTATTGAAGAGTTAAGGGTAGTAAGGCAGCTCTCGCCACATACACTAAAAGCATATCGTCAAGATCTCCAAATTCTTTGTTCAAATTTGGAAAGTCATCTCATCGAATTTCATGAAGTAAAAACGCTACATACTAGATCTTGGGTTTCTAAACTTCATAGTGAAGGATTGTCTCCTCGAAGTATTTCAAGATTGCTTTCCGCTTGGCGGACCTTTTTTGATTGGTTATTAATAAATAACTCCCATTTCTCAGAAAAAAATATAAAGGTAAACCCCGTTCATGATTTGCGAGCCCCTAGAAAAGCTAAAAGCCTACCAAAAGCTTTAAGCGTGGAGTTTGCGATCGCGCTAATGGAAAAAGCACAAGAAGAATCAAAACAACATTCTGATGAAGATCAATTTTGGGTTTATCAAAGAGATCAAGCTTTATTTGAGTTGTTTTATTCTTCCGGTTTGCGCTTATCCGAAATTTTGAGTATTGATAGTTCTATTCAAAAAGGATATGCGAATGAATCAGTGAGTTGGATTTCTTGGGATACTCAAGAAGTTCATGTCCTAGGAAAGGGCGGTAAAAGGCGAATTGTTCCTATTGGAACTGCAGCTTTTAATGCATTATTAAAATGGTTTGATACGTGGTCTGGCATGCTTCGTCAAAAAGAACTGGTCAATGCACCTTTATTTATAAACGACAAGTTAAAGAGATTATCGCCACGAACCGTTCAAGAAAGAATCAAAAATTTAGCAATTAGGACCGGACTTCCAATGCATGTTCATCCTCATATGCTGCGACACAGTTTTGCAAGCCATGTTTTACAATCATCTCATGACCTTCGTGCTGTTCAAGAAATGTTAGGACATGCGAGCATTGGTAGTACACAAATTTATACAGCCCTAGATTTTCAGCACTTAGCACAAGCCTACGATTTAGCGCACCCTAGAGCAAAGGCAGATAAATAATCATGCAAGCGAGTATTTTTTTAGAGAGTGGTAAAGACCATTCGGTATTGAACCAACATCCTTGGATTTTCAGTGGTTCCATTGCTCGATATGAAGGAAAGGTTGGCTTAGGCACAACCGTTAAAGTATTTAACGATGCTAAAAAACTCATCGGAAGAGCCGCTTATAGCCCTCATTCTCAAATAAGAGCAAGGATGTGGTCTTGGGATCCTGATGAGCCTATAGATCATGCTTTTTTTAAAAGAAAAATTGCAGGGGCCCTTGAACATCGCCAAAAATGGGTAACAGACACTAATGCGATTCGCTTAGTTTTTGGGGAAGCTGATGGCATACCAGGGTTGGTCGTAGACCAATACGATGACGTTCTTGTTTGCCAGTTCTTAAGTGCTGGTGTAGATCATTGGAAAGATGTGATTGTTGAAGTTCTTGCGCAACAAACAAACTGTAAGACAATTTATGAACGATCTGATGCGGCAGTTCGACAAAGAGAGGGTCTTGAACCTAAAACTGGTACTTTATTCGGAAATCCACCCTCATCAGAAATCTTGATTCATGAGAATGGAATTTCATACTTAGTTGACCCATACCAGGGACATAAAACAGGTTTTTATATAGATCAAAGAGAAAATCGCAAATTAGTTCAAGACTTGTCCAAAGATAGAAAAGTTCTGAATATGTTTTGTTATACGGGTGGTTTTTCTTTATCTGCTTTAAAAGGGGATGCTAGCCAGGTTATATCTGTAGACTCTTCTGGAGAGGCATTAGAGATTGCAAAAAAACAGACTATATTGAATCAATTTGACACTAATAAAGCAGTTTGGTTAGATGAGGATGCTTTTGAAACCCTAAAAAAATTACGCGTTTCAGAAGAGACTTTTGATTTAATTGTGCTAGACCCCCCTAAATTTGCTCCTTCAGCAGCACATTTAGCAAAAGCTATTCGCGCTTACAAAGAAATAAATCGTACGGCTATGCAAATGCTGTCAAAAAGTGGGTTAATACTCACTTTCTCTTGTTCTGGTGCAATGGATATGGACACTTTTGAAAAAACTGTTTTCTTAGCTAGCAAAGAAGCTGCCAGCCACCAAAAGTCTGGCGAATTAAAATTTCGGGTACTAAAGCGCTTGACTTCAGGGCTAGACCATCCTAAATTAACATGTTTCCCAGAAGGTGATTATCTTAAGGGTTTATTATTGGAACGCATTTAAGCGGTTGTTAGTTTGAAAAGAATGAATTAGGAAAAAATGGCACTTATACCTGTAACGATTTTGACTGGATTTTTGGGAAGTGGGAAAACTACGCTTTTAAAGCATATTTTGACTGCGGAACATGGTAAAAAAATTGCCGTCATTGAAAATGAGTTTGGCGAAGAAAATATCGACAACGAGATCTTAATTCAGAACAGTAACGAGCAAATTGTTCAAATGAGCAATGGATGTGTATGCTGCACTATTCGAGGAGATTTGGTCGAGGCATTGAATCAGCTTTGGGAACAGAAAAAAAACAAAACGATCAATTTTGATCGTGTAGTCATTGAAACCACTGGAATTGCAAATCCAGGTCCAGTGGCGCAAACTTTTTTCATGGATGATGATGTTGCTGAGCATTTTGTCCTTGATGCAGTTGTTACTTTAGTAGATGCTAAACATGGGGATCATCAGCTTAATGAACATGTTGAAGCTCAAAATCAAGTTGGATTTGCCGATCAGATTTTTATTACAAAGTGTGATGTAGTCGAAGAATCTGTGAGAAAGTCTTTAAGAAATCGTATAGTACATATGAATCCTAAGGCACCTATCAAAGAAATATCGCATGGAGTAGTTAATTTAGATGAAGTCTTTGATTTACATGGATTTAACTTAAATGCAAAACTTGATATTGATCCGCACTTCCTAGAGCAAGATAATCACGACGATTGTGGTCATGACCATGATCATGATCATGACCACGGACATGACCATCACCACCACCATGGGCATACAGATAAGATTCAGTCATTTGTTTTTAGGAGTGAGAAACCCTTTGATCATAAAAAGCTCGAAGATTTTTTGGGTGGAATTTTGTCGGTCTTTGGTGAAAAACTCTTGCGTTACAAAGGTGTTTTATATATAAAAGGATCAAATCGTAAGGTAGTATTACAGGGTGTTCATGAAATGATGGGTAGCGACATGGCAGGTCCTTGGGGAAATGAAGTTAAACAAACCAAAATTGTTTTTATTGGACAAGACTTACCAAAAGATACTTTAATGATGGGCTTAGAAGGATGCTTAGTGTAAGCTTATTCATATAAGAAAATTTATAAGGAAGACAAAATGGCTACAACAGCAGCAAAAAAAACTACTACAAAGAAATTAAAAGAATCCGGCGAAGAAATGACAAACAAATCAAAAACTGAAACAGTTAACAAAGCTTCCGCAATTATTTCAGAGGAACAGCTTTTGAAAATGTCTGAAAAAGACTATATGAATCAAGTGCAACTAGATTTTTTCAAAGATAGACTACAAAAGCTCAGAGAAGACATTCTTAAAAATGCTGACGCAACGACAGAAAACCTTCGTGAAAACATTTTGGTGCCTGATCCTGCAGATAGAGCAACGATTGAAGAAGAACATGCACTAGAACTAAGAACGCGTGATCGTGAAAGAAAATTATTAAAAAAGGTAGAGCAAGCATTGGGCAGAATAGAGTCTGGTGAATATGGTTGGTGTGAGGAGACTGGTGAAGCTATTGGCATATCCAGGTTGTTAGCTCGACCAACAGCCAATCTGTCACTTGAAGCTCAAGAGAGAAGAGAGTTAAGACAAAAACTTTTTGGTGATTAAAAACAAAAAATTCTCATAGGTTTAATCCGAAACCAATAAGGTCACCCGATCTGGGTGACTTAACAGCAACTTCCCCAACTAAAAGATTTTAAATTTACGCAGTTGAATAAGCTGTTTATTTTAGTTATAAGTCTATTGCTCAAAATTATCCCCATAATGTAACATTTGAGGTGTCTAATTCATAATCAATTAATAAAAGTAGATAATTGATAGTTTTCTTACAAATTAGAAATAAAAGTGCTGAATTAGAAGTGTATATTAATAGTTTAAAAAATATTAACCTTAGCTTGTGCTAACTTATAGTTAAAATAAAAACATGGAAAATAAAAAGCTTCAACTCAGTGATATTGCGCCAATTTTAAAAGCGGAAATATTAGCTGAGGCTCTTCCTTATATTCGCCAGTACCATGGAAAGACCATTGTTATTAAATATGGTGGTAATGCAATGACAGAAGAGCGTCTTAAAGAAGGATTTGCAAGGGATGTTATTTTGTTAAAGCTTGTTGGTATGAATCCAGTTGTTGTGCATGGTGGTGGACCACAAATTGACGAGGCACTTAAAAAAATTGGTAAGGCCGGAACTTTTATACAAGGTATGAGGGTTACTGATGACGAGACAATGGAAGTTGTTGAATGGGTTCTTGGAGGAGAGGTTCAACAAGACATCGTTATGATGATCAATCAATTTGGTGGACAAGCAGTTGGATTGACAGGTAAAGACGGCGGATTAATTAAAGCCAGAAAATTAATGATGGCTGATAAAGACGATCCAACAAAACAGATTGATATTGGCTTTGTGGGAGAAATAAGTTCAATTAATCCTGCTGTTGTGAAGGCGCTTCAGGATGATGCATTTATCCCTGTTATTTCACCGATTGGTTTTGGAGAAGATGGGCGAGCATACAATATTAATGCTGATTTAGTAGCTGGAAAGATTGCTGAAATACTACATGCTGAAAAGTTAGTAATGATGACGAATATTCCAGGCGTAATGAATAGTGAGGGTGAACTTTTGACTGATTTGAGTGCAAAAGAAATTGATGCACTTTTTGCTGATGGTACGATATCAGGTGGAATGTTACCTAAAATTTCTTCAGCACTCGATGCTGCAAGAAGTGGAGTACATTCAGTACATATCATCGACGGTAGGATTGAGCATTCCTTATTGTTGGAAATTTTGACAGAACAAGCTTTTGGAACAATGATTCGATCACACTAAATGAGTAGCAATGAAACCTTAAATTCGGAGACAAGTACTTCTTCAGTGCAGGAGGATGCCAAGGCTCGCAAGCGTCCTAAGCCAGGTGAAAGACGTATTCAAATTCTTCAAGCTTTAGCTGAGATGCTAGAGAATCCTCAAGGTGAGAGGGTAACAACTGCTGCATTAGCTGCAAAAATACAAGTATCTGAAGCTGCCTTGTATCGTCACTTTGCAAGTAAAGCGCAAATGTTTGATGGATTAATTGCATTTATAGAACAGTCTATATTTGGTTTAATTAATCAAATAGTTGCCAAAGAGGAAAATGGTCGATTACAGATACAAGAAATTGGAATGATGCTTCTTGCATTTTCTGAAAAAAACCCAGGTATGACTAGAGTATTGCTAGGAGACTCTCTATTCCAAGAAGATGCACGCTTACAAGAGCGTATCAACCAAGTTTTGGAAAGAGTTGAAGCATCCATAAAACAGTCTTTTAGGATTATGCAGATGCAACAAGATATAAATTGGACTGCAGAAGACATTAGTCATAGGTCTAGTTTAATAATGTCTTATGTTGTTGGCCGTTGGCATCGTTTTGCCAGAAGTGGCTTTACAAAATCCCCTCTTGATAATGCAAGTTTATCTATGGGTGTTCTTCTATTTGTATGACTAGTCTAAATACTCAGTCATACACTATTGAATTTAAAGAGCCTCTTGTTTTAAAAAGTGGCGCTCAACTTGGTTCGTATTCACTAGAAGTACAAACTTATGGAACCTTAAATTCTAAAAAATCTAATGCAGTATTAATTTGTCATGCATTAAATGCGTCACATCATGTCGCTGGAGTAGATCCAAAAACTGGAAAAACTGGTTGGTGGGACAATATGATTGGGCCGGGTAAGCCTTTAGATACAGATCACTACTTTGTTATTGGAGTGAATAATTTGGGCTCATGCTTTGGTTCAACTGGCCCGATGAGTATCAATCCACTGACTAATACTCCATATGGAAGTTCATTCCCGTTAATGACTGTAGAAGATTGGGTTACGTCTCAGTCTCTTGTTGCTGATTACTTTGGCGTTCAAAAATTTGCTGCTGTGATGGGCGGTAGCCTTGGGGGAATGCAAGCTTTATCTTGGGGTATACAGTATCCAGAAAGAGTTGCAAATTGCTTAGTGATAGCTTCAGCTGCTAATTTATCAGCACAAAATATTGCCTTTAACGAAATTGCTCGAAGTGCAATTATGAGTGACCCAGATTTTCATGGGGGAGATTATTACGCACACAATACCACTCCCAAAAGAGGTCTCAAAGTAGCTCGTATGATTGGCCATATTACCTACCTATCTAATGATGATATGGCTGAAAAATTTGGTAGAGAATTAAAGCGTATTCAAGGCGATCAGCAAGAATATAAATTTAGTTTTGAAGAAGAATTTGAAGTTGAGAGTTATTTGCGTTACCAGGGAAATAAGTTTGCAGATTATTTCGATGCTAATACTTATTTGCTGATTACGCGGGTATTAGATTATTTTGATCCAGCTAGAAACTTTGGTGGGAATTTATCAAAAGCATTAAATACTATTCAAGCAAAATCTTTAGTGATTAGTTTTACAACGGATTGGAGATTTGCCCCAGATAGAAGTCGTGAAATCGTAAAAGCTCTTTTAGACAATAAGCGTTCTGTAAGTTACGCCGAAATAAATGCCCCTCATGGGCATGATGCTTTTTTATTAGACGATGAAAGATATCACGCTATCATTCATGCTTATTTTTCAAAATTGAAGAAGGAAATAGCATGAGTATGCAGGGAGTTCGCGCCGACTTCTCCGCCATATCAAGGTGGATAAAACCACAATCAACATTATTAGATCTTGGTTGTGGAGATGGTGAATTTTTAGAATATATTCACTCGCAAAAAGAAGTGCAAACCTACGGTGTTGAAATATCAGATAAAAGTGTTTTAGCTTGTGTTGAAAAAGGACTCAATGTTATTCAACAAGATTTAGAGTCTGGATTAGCACTTTTTGAAAATCAAAGTTTTGATATAGTAGTTCTCTCTCAAACATTGCAAACCATACACAAAACAGAAGCAATCCTAAAAGAAATGGTTCGAGTTGGTAAGGAAGGGGTTATTTCATTCCCAAACTTTGGACATTGGTCTCATCGTATTGATATTCTTATGGGAAGAATGCCCGTGTCTAAATCACTTCCATATGATTGGTATAACACGCCAAATGTGAGAGTTTTAACGATTGCTGATTTCGAAGCATTAGCGAGCAAAATTGGGATAAAGATCATTGACCGAGTTGTACTTCATGAAGGAAAAGAAGTTAACGGGTTTGCCAATCTACTTGGTAGTTTAGCAATTTATAGAGTTCAAAGCGCGTAATTAATGTCATCATCATCTAATCTGACAAAGGGATCTTTGTCCGACATCATTAAGTCTTATACAAAAATTATTACCTTGCGGATGTTTTTTTTGGGCTTTTCTGCAGGGCTTCCACTCCTCTTAGTTTTAGGTACTTTAGGCTTTTGGTTAAGAGAAGCAGGGATTGATAGAAGTACGATAGGATTTCTTTCTTGGATAGGTTTAATTTATGGATTTAAATGGGTATGGGCACCATTTGTTGATCGGCTAAAGATACCATTCATATCCGAGGCTTTGGGAAGAAGAAAGTCATGGTTATTGTTGGCGCAAATGCTTGTAATAGTTGGGTTGCTTGGAATGTCTTTTTCCGACCCTTCAAAACAAGTTCAAGTAATCGCATGTTTTGCCATTCTTGTAGCTTTTGGATCTGCAACACAAGATATTGCTTTAGACGCTTTTAGAATTGAGTCTGCTGACTTTAAAATGCAAGGTGTTTTGGCGGCGGCTTATCAAGCAGGTTACCGATTTGCGATGATTTGGGCTGGCGCAGGCGCGTTGTGGATTGCCGCAAGAGCACAAACTACTTCTGAGAATATATACGATGCCCATGGTTGGAAAATAGCGTATTTAGTTATGGCAGCTTCAATGTTGGTTGGTGTGATCACAGTTCTATTTTCAAAAGAAAAACCATATCAGCCTAAAGAAAATTTTCATTCAATAGGTGGCTGGGTCAAAGTTGCCTTTATAGAACCGTTTACTGATTTTTTAAAAAGATACAAATGGCAAGCTGTTCTAATTCTCTCTTTGATTGCTGTTTATAGAATTAGTGATGTAGTTATGGGGATCATGGCAAATCCCTTTTACGTTGATATGGGTTATACAAAAGATGAAGTTGCGGGTGTTAGCAAGGTATTTGGCGTCATCATGACATTAGTTGGAGCTTTTATCGGTGGCGGCTTAACTGTGCGTTTTGGAATTTATCGAATTTTAATGTTGGGTGCAATTCTGTCAGCTGCTAGTAATATTCTATTCGCATGGCTTGCAACACAAGGACATGACTTAACAGGATTAATATTTGTTATTTCAGCAGACAATTTAAGCTCAGGTATTGCTTCAGCGGCTTTTATCGCATATTTATCATCGCTTACAAATGTTTCTTATAGTGCTACTCAATATGCTCTATTTAGTTCTATGATGCTTTTAGTCCCCAAGTGGTTAGCGGGGTTTTCTGGAGTTTATGTAGATAATTTTGGGTATGCCAACTTTTTCATAGCAACATCTTTAATCGGAATCCCAGTTCTCATATTGGTGTGGATGGTCAGAAAAAAACTGCAAGCCAATGATTCATAAGCTTAGCGAAGTTTATTAAAATCCAAGTCATAATCAATTATTAGCGGCGCATGATCTGAGAATCGTTGATCTTTATAAACCTCTTGTTTGACTGCAAAGTTGGCAATATTAGGGGTAGCAATTTGATAATCGATACGCCAACCGACATTTTTATTGTAGGCTTGTCCTCGCTGACTCCACCATGTATAGCAACTCTCAGTGGCATTAGGTTCAAGCGTGCGATAAACATCAATGAATCCTTGATTGAATAATTGTGTCATCCAAGCTCTTTCTTCAGGTAGAAAGCCTGAATTTTTTAAATTACCTTTCCAATTTTTTAAATCACTTTCTTGGTGAGCGATATTGATATCTCCACAAAGAGCGATTTCAAACCCATCCTTAATTAATTGATTTAAGTGAGGCATAAAAACCTCAAGAAATCTGAATTTGGCTAGCTGTCGATCCTCAGAGCTTGATCCTGATGGAAAATAAACAGAAATGATAAGTAATTTACCAAATCGAAGGGCTGTATACCTACCCTCATCATCAAATTCAGCAACACCAAATCCAGTAATTACTTCGTCTGGTTTATGTTTTGTAAACACTCCTGTACCGCTATAACCTTTTTTTTGAGCACAGTGAAAGAAAGATAAATAGTTTTGTTGAGAAATTAATTCAGGGGATAAATCATCCATTTGTGCTTTAATTTCTTGTAAACAGATAAAATCTGCTTGGGTGTTTAGCATCCAATCAAAAAATCCTTTTTTAGCAGCTGATCGAATACCATTAACATTTGACGTTATTATTCTTAACATGAAAAACTATTCCTCTGAATTTATTCAATTTGCCCTTCAAGCTAAAGTTCTATCATTTGGTGAATTTAAAACGAAAGCTGGTCGCATTTCACCTTATTTTTTTAATGCAGGAGATTTCAATGATGGATCTAAACTTGGAGCCTTAGGTAAATTTTACGCTCGCACTTTATTATCTGCTGAAATTGATTTTGATATGCTTTATGGTCCTGCATATAAAGGAATTACTCTTGCAGCAAGTACTTCAATTGCCTTGGCAGAAGAACAACATAATGTAGCTTTTGCGTACAACCGTAAAGAAGCAAAAGATCATGGAGAGGGTGGTGTTTTGGTGGGCGCTCCTTTAAAGGGTAAAGTGGTAATTGTTGATGATGTTATTTCTGCAGGAACCTCAGTCAGAGAATCTGTTGACTTAATCAAAAGTGCTGGAGCAACACCCTGCGCAGTGTTGATTGCCTTAGATCGAATGGAAAAGTCAGGAAACGCTATTGAGGTAGGAAAACTATCTGCTGTCCAGGCGGTTCAAGAAGATTTTCAAATTCCTGTAATACCTATTGCTAATCTTGAGGATTTATTAAGTTTCTTACAAATTACTGAAGACTTGGAGTTAAAAAAATACTTACCCAAGGTTTTAGAATATCGCAATCAGTATGGCGTAAATATCAATGGCGCTTAAGCGCCATTGATTTAATCACTTTTAGGCAATTTGATTAATTTCAGCCAATTTTTTCTGTATAGCGATGGAGTCTAATTGATTGATTGGTAATGAAGCTAAAATTTCAATCCTTTTTTTCAAGCCCACCATAATAGCGCGCATGGCGCGTCTTTGAAGTTGTGGATCGTTTGATAAATTTGAAGGGTCTGGAAATGTCCAAAATGCAGAGGCTGGGTTACTAGGCAAATGGGGGACTGCTTCTCCATTAGATGGGTCATATAAAGAAATAATAAAGTCCATTTTAGGAGCATCTGTGGTACTAAACTCTTCCCAGCTTTTACTTCTAAGCTTCTCTGATGGGTATCCTAACTCATCTGTAATTTCAATTGCAAAAGGACTAACAGAATCTTGCGGATGTAGACCAGCTGAATATCCAGTAAATTTCCCACTTAAATGCGTGGAAGCTACAGCTTCTCCGATAATAGAGCGCGCAGAATTATGAGAACAAACGAACAAAATATTAAATGTAGACATACAAATCCCTAATAGTAATCAAAGTAATCTTTTAATTGCCTAATTTAGTCTACTAATATGAACAATTTGTTAAAAAGTTTAAAAGCTTTTTTAATGGCCTAGACTAAGATATCAATGGATCCATCAAAAACCGTTTCAGCAGGCCCAGTCATGAGAACCTCTGCTTTAAGACCTTGATGACTGAAATCCCATTCTATTTCTAGAACACCACCTGTAGTTTGAACTTGCACCGGAGAGTCGACTAAGTTTTTCATGATGCAGGTAACTGCTGCTGCACATGCACCAGTTCCGCACGAAAGAGTTTCACCTGACCCTCTTTCAAAAACTCTTATTTTGATAGATTGACGATTCAGGATCTCGACGAATCCTGCATTTACTCGTTTAGGAAAGCTTAAATGATTTTCAATAAGGGGGCCAGTTTGATGCACTAATGCATTTTCAATAGAGTCAACTATTTGAACAGCATGTGGATTGCCCATTGAAATTGGCGTTATCCAAACAGAATCATTGTCTTTTAAAGGCATTAAAAAATCGTAAAGAGGACCATTTGATCGTTTCTCAAGATTGTCCGGAATAAATGGAATCGAGGCATAGTCAAATATTGGTGATCCCATGTTGACTTTCACGCGCAGGTCATCCATTTCACTCAAGGTAATGATTGTATGAGCTACTTCAACACGAATTTCTTTTTTTGTAGTGAGACCTTTTTGGCGAACAAAGCGAACAAAACATCTTGATCCATTTCCGCATTGTTCAACTTCACTACCATCGTGATTAATAATTCGGTACTTAAAATCAGCTTCAGATGTGCTTGGAGTATCAACAATAAGTATTTGATCTGCACCAATACCTAATTGGCGATTTGCTAAAAAAATCCAGTCCTCTTTTTTGAGATGACTGATATCCTGATTGATAGCATCAATCACAATAAAGTCATTGCCAGCACCATGCATTTTTGTAAATTGGAGTTTCATTTATAAAACCTAGCTTCACCTTCGGGTCTATTTTTAAAACGCTTATGTACCCAATAATACTCCTCAACTCGGGGTGTTATTTGCGCCTCAAAAAATTGATTAAGTCTGAGTGTGTCAGCAATTTCATCTTCGCTTGGGAAATTATCTAGAGGTTTGCCGATATGAACAGTATAAGATTTTTTATCAGGATTTAAGGTTGTTATTATTGGGCAAACCTCTGCTTTGGTAAGCTTTGCAAATCTAGAGATAGATGTAACAGTACATGTTTGAACTCCAAAAAATGGCACAAATACAGAGTCTTGTTTTCCTAAATCCATATCAGGTGAAATAACAACTTTTTGATTAGTACGCACAGCTCGGATGAGTTCTCTAGCATTTTGCTGGCGAAGCATCATTTTTGCTCCAAAACGCTCCCGCCATTTTTTTATTCTTTGATCAAAAAAATCATTTTTCATTTTTATGTAAAGCGTAACTGGGTTAGCAATATTGTTGTCTGAAAGGTAAATTGAAGCGCCAATTAAGCCAGCTTCGATACCTAACAAATGCATACTAAAAAATAGACGATTTTTACCATCACTTAGATCTACATCAGACTTTACTTGCACCATTTTTCTGATTTGATTTTTCGACCCTAACCATAGATATCCTCTTTCTGTTAGAGATCGACCAAATAGTTTCCAATGTTGAAGGGCCAATTTTTTTAATTCAGAATCCGATAGATTGTTAAAGCAAAGTTTTAAATTAATATCTACAACTTTTTTTCTTTCGATAGGTAAGTGATATGCGATCCACCCTAGAGCATCCCCTATTAGATGGTTTATCGAAATAGGGAGGATTCTTAGAAAATATAAAAATCCTAGGGCCAAATAATTGAATAGGTATTTAATGAAAATCATTATGAAGGTGGAAGTGGAGCTCCAGATGGGTGCTTGTATCTGTTGTACATCCAAAGGTATTGTTCAGGGTTTTTAATAATTACACGTTCTAAAAATGTATTCAATTGACCTGCTGCCACAACTGGATCAAGGTCAAAGGGCTCTTGGACTCTTTCTGCAACAACTGTCCAACCATTACCCTGGGGTTTACGAATTGCAGTAAATACTATTGTTGGAATATTATTTTTTTGAGCTATTTTTGCTGGAAGGACAGCAGTATAAGCATATCTTCCAAAAAACGGAGCCCAAACTCCTTCACCGTTTCCGGGGACTTGATCAGGGAGGATTCCAACCGCTTCGCCACGTGTTAAAGCTCTCGCTATTTGTCGAACACCTTGCATATTTGCAGGAACAAAGTTCATGCGAGGATGATCACGTCCCTTTGAAATTATTTTCTCTAACCATGCTTGTTTGGCTGGTTTATAAATAATCGTAGCAGGGAAGTGTTCCGCTAAAACTCGTGGAATCATCTCAAATGCCCCTAAATGTGGTGTGAGCATTAAAAGACCTCGCCCCTCATTGATGGCATTTTCAACAACATCCCAATGAATTAAATCTGTTTTTTGTAATGCTTCAGTTGGGTGTCTCCATATCCACAAACTGTCAGTTAACATCTGCCCTGCGGATTTGGCTACTGCAACTGGATCGGCCTGAAAGTTATATTTTTGTTGAGCTTGAGCTAAGTTTTCATGGATTAGTCTTTTATCCTTCTTAGAAAACCAATACATTAAAAGTCCAAGAAAAGCCCCTAGTCCTTGAAGATACTTTAAGGGTAAACGGCTAATAAGAAGAATTAAGACTTGCATGCCATCTATGATATTCAAAAATTCGTAAAGTTTGAAAAAAAATAAAAGTATCGTTATACTACGTTTATCGCCGAGTTAAGACAACTTGCAGGGCGACTATAAATTCTGCTAAAGCGTCGCCGTATAAGATGTTCGGCACGTGTTGTCGAACTTTTTTTTGGAGCTTATATGGCAAACGATTATCTTTTTACATCTGAATCTGTTTCTGAAGGTCATCCTGACAAAGTCGCAGATCAAATTTCCGATTCAATTCTTGATGCAATTTTGGCTCAAGACCCAACAGCGCGCGTTGCTGCAGAAACTTTGTGTAACACCGGTCTTGTTGTTTTAGCAGGCGAAATCACCACAACTGCAAATGTAGACTATATCAAAGTCGCAAGAGAAACTTTGCGTGAAATAGGCTATGACAACACTGACTTTGGTATTGATTACAAAGGTTGTGCGGTCTTAGTAGCCTATGATAAACAAAGTCCCGATATTGCTCAGGGTGTTAATAAAGCAGAAGATGACCCTCTTGATCAAGGTGCGGGAGATCAAGGATTAATGTTTGGATATGCAGTTGATGAAACTCCAGAGTTAATGCCTTTACCAATTTATTTATCTCACAGATTAGTAGAGCGTCAATCCCAATTACGTCGTGATGGTCGTTTAAACTGGTTAAGACCTGACGCTAAGTCCCAAGTAACGCTTCGTTATGTTGATGGCAGACCCGATTCAATCGATACGGTTGTTTTATCTACTCAACATCATCCAGATATCGAACTCAGCGCATTGCGTGAGGCTGTGATTGAGGAAATTATTAAGCCTGTGTTACCTAAAGAATTGATTAAAGGACCAATTAATTATCTAGTTAACCCAACAGGTAGATTTGTTATTGGTGGCCCACAAGGTGATTGTGGCTTAACTGGTAGAAAAATTATTGTTGATACGTATGGTGGCGCAGCACCTCATGGTGGTGGTGCATTTTCTGGGAAAGACCCTTCTAAAGTGGACAGATCTGCTGCTTATGCAGCTCGATATGTTGCTAAAAACGTGGTTGCTGCAGGACTTGCATCTAAGTGTTTGGTTCAAGTTTCCTATGCGATTGGTGTCGCTAAACCAACTTCTGTGATGGTAAGTACTTATGGAACTGGAAAGATTTCTGATGAGCAAATTTCAAAGTTAGTAAGTGAACACTTTGATTTAAGGCCAAAAGGAATCGTTAAAATGTTGGATCTTTTACGCCCAATTTATCAAAAAACTGCAGCATATGGTCACTTTGGTAGAGAAGAACCACAATTTACCTGGGAAGCGCGTGATCGTGTCATCGCACTGAAATCTGCAGCAGGACTATAATAGACTAATATTCTTCAAGGAGCGTTGCGAGGAAACATGCTTATCAAGCACTGTTTCCCCAGGCTTGGAGGGGCTCGACATCGAGTCTATGAACGGCGCTCACTAACCATTGAAATTTTGGTTGGTGGGTAGCCTACAAAGCCCCCCCAAGTTTCTGAACTTTTTGGAGAACTTATGAATTCCGCTGTAAATCCATCGAATGATTATGTAATAGCAGATATTACACTCGCAGATTTTGGCCGTAAAGAAATTGCGATTGCTGAAACAGAAATGCCAGGTCTAATGGCAATTCGTAAAGAGTATGAATTATTGCAACCCCTTAAGGGCGCTCGCATAACTGGTTCTTTACATATGACAATTCAAACAGCTGTTTTGATAGAAACTTTAGAGGCATTGGGAGCTCAAGTTCGCTGGGCTTCTTGCAATATTTATTCAACACAAGACCATGCTGCTGCTGCGATTGCTGCGAATGGAACACCAGTATTTGCTATCAAAGGTGAAACATTAGAGCAATATTGGGACTTTACCCATAGAATTTTTGAATGGAGTGATGGTGGCTTCACAAATATGATCTTAGATGATGGTGGCGATGCTACCCTCTTGTTGCACCTAGGTGCAAAAGCTGAAAAAGATTTAGGCGTTTTGTCACACCCAACTAGTGAAGAAGAAACTATTTTGTATGCAGCAATCAAAGCAAAGATTGCTATTGATCCAACATGGTACTCAACAAGATTAGCTCAAGTAAAGGGTGTAACAGAAGAAACTACTACTGGAGTTCACCGTTTGTATCAAATGTTTGCGAAGGGTGACCTCAAGTTTCCAGCAATCAATGTGAATGACTCAGTTACGAAAAGTAAGTTTGATAACTTATACGGTTGCCGTGAGTCTTTAGTAGACGCAATTAAGCGTGCTACCGACGTTATGGTCGCAGGTAAGGTAGCTGTAGTTGCTGGTTATGGTGATGTTGGTAAAGGCTCAGCTCAAGCACTTCGTGCATTATCAGCACAAGTATGGGTTACAGAAGTTGATCCAATTTGTGCATTACAAGCTGCAATGGAAGGTTACCGTGTTGTTACGATGGAATATGCTGCTGACAAGGCTGACATATTTGTAACAGCAACTGGGAACTATCATGTTATTACGCATGACCATATGATTAAGATGAAAAACCAAGCTATCGTATGTAATATTGGCCACTTTGATAATGAAATTGATGTAGCAAGTATTGAAAAATATAAGTGGGAAGAAATTAAGCCACAAGTAGATCATATTATTTTCCCAGCACAAAATGGTCAGCCTGAGAAGCGCATCATATTGCTAGCTAAGGGAAGATTAGTTAATTTAGGTTGTGGTACAGGACACCCTTCATTTGTGATGAGCTCATCATTTGCAAACCAAACAATCGCTCAAATCGAATTGTGGACAAAAGCTAATACTGGTGAATATCCAGTTGGTGTTTATACATTACCTAAACATTTGGATGAAAAAGTTGCCTTGTTGCAATTACAAAATCTCAATGCAGAACTCACAGTATTAACAGACCAACAAGCTAACTATATTGGCGTTAATAAAGAAGGTCCATTTAAATCGAACCATTACCGCTATTAAAAATGAACCTATTGGATAACATCGAGCTTAGTGCAGAGTTTTTTCCACCAAAGACTGATGAGGGTGCAGAAAAATTACGTGTTGTAAGGGGTCGTTTAAAAGAAGAGTTAGACCCCAGTTTTTTTTCTGTAACTTTTGGCGCAGGTGGTTCTACTCAAGACGGCACAATGAGTACTGTAAAAGAAATTCATGAGGGTGGAATATCAGCGGCTCCACACTTATCCTGTGTTGGAAGCAGCAAGTCTAAGGTATTAGAATTGTTGCAACAATACCAGTCATTAGGAATTAGTCGCATCGTGGCTTTACGAGGTGACTTGCCTTCAGGCGCGGGTGATTATGGAGAGTTTAAACACGCTAATGAACTAGTAAGTTTTATTAGACAAGAAACAGGTGATTGGTTTCATATAGAAGTAGCAGCGTATCCGGAATTTCATCCTCAAGCAACATCTGCTGTAGATGATATTGAAAAGTTTGTTCAAAAAGTAAATGCAGGCGCTAACTCTGCAATTACACAATATTTTTTCAATTCAGATGCTTATTTTCAATTTATCGAAGACGTAGCTAGTTACGATGTATCGATTCCAATTATCCCAGGGATTATGCCAATAGTAAGTAGTACTCAATTGATAAGATTTTCAGATGCTTGTGGAGCAGAGATCCCACGTTGGTTGAGAAAACGACTTGAAAGTTTTGGTGATGACACAGCTTCGATCAAAGCCTATGGGCTTGAGGTTGTTACGGATTTGTGCCATCAATTAATCGCTGGAGGTGCACCAGGCCTTCATTTTTACACGCTTAATATGGCAGAACCAACCTTATCAATAGTTCGTGAACTAGAGGTTTAATCGAACTTAAATAGAATACCACCGTCAACGATTTGAATTGCTGACGGTGGACTTCTTAAAAGTGCAATGTCAGTATTAGAAAGCTCATAAATCAATTGATTATTAAATAGTTGAGCAATGATTGGGTTTAATTGCTGCAAAATTAATTTTTCTTCACTTTTTAAAATATCTAAAGAAAGATCATTGATAGAGGGGTCTTTTAGATAAATTTTGCGACTCAATGAGTCATATCGAAATGAAGAATTTAAAGTTATCTTACCTTTAATTGGTGCTTGGCTATTAACAAGAAGCTCAACATCTGAATAGAAATAAATTTTTTGATCTTTTTCAATGAAATTTAAAAAAGGATTAATCGATTTGATTTCTAAAAAAACGAAATTCTTTTTTATTGGTGAATTTTTCATTAAATATAAATTAATGATTTCACCTGAAAGGAAGAAAGTGTTTTTCGCAAAAGTGTTGAAAGTAATAAACTGGCTCAGGGACAGTATTGATAAAGATTTAAAACAAAATTTTCTTCTTGAGTAATGCATTATTTATTTAAAGATTTTGAAGGCAGTAAGATTTGTGACTCTGTTATGAGTGCGTTTAGAGGAAAGTCATGGGATTTGGGGCTCCAACAATCTTGAGATATCTCTGCGTCATCTATTGATATACCTATGCTAAAGGGTAAAGTATTCTTTTGTTGCAAAACTTCAAAAGTACGATCATAAAACCCACCACCGTATCCTAATCGCCAAATGTTATTGTTGCTTAGCTGCCAACCAACACAAGGAACAATCATTAGATCTATGGTTAAAGGTTCAGAATTCGCAGGTTCTGGAATATTGGCAAACCCATTGACCATAGGTGTTGATGTGTCCCATTCATAAAAGGTGAGGGCTTCATTTGGTTTACATTTAGGTAATGCTAGCTTTCTTTTTTGATCTTCCTTTTGCCAATTAATTAAAGTGTCAGTTACTGATGGTTCAGCTTGAATTGGCCAATAAAAACCAATTGTCATAATTTTTTTGAGGATGATACCTTCAATGTCTCTTAAAACCACTAAAATGTGTTCATTAAGGGCAGATAAAACACCTTGTCCTGTTGATTCAGACAATAGTATTTGCCTTCTTTTTGCAATGAAATCTTTTCTCAGCGCGTCAATAGAATTGTTTTTCATATGAATATTCAATTTCTCATTAAGATGATTGAGAAAATTTATTAGTATTAATTGATGAAAAGCCTATATTAATGAACAAATTTAACTTTATCCGAATTACTCTCATTTGCGTATCTTTTATGCTGAGTATATGTGGTAATTCAGTAGCAAAGACAAATACTAAAAGTTCCTCGAATACAAATAAACAAAGTCAACCTACACAGTCACTAAAGAGAAATGAAGATTTAAGTGAAGATGATAAGAAATTTATTGATTTACGTGAGGCTGCTAGGAAAAATGATGTACTCAAATCGATACAATTAGGTAACCAGCTTAATGATTACGAAATTGCTGATTATGTAGAGTATTTTAAGATTAAGCCTCGACTATATGATGCATCAAGTAAAGCCAATGCATCTACTGATGCTGACCTTGAAGTTAAAAACTTTCTAAAAAAATATAAGGGTACTGCACTGTCTGATCGTTTGAGAAATGATTGGTTATTAGTATTAGGAAAAAGAAAAGATTGGAATAGTTTTGATATTGAATATCCGAAATTTGTATTAGATGACGATACTCAAGTTAAATGTTATGCCATGATGTCAATGATTTCTAAAGGGGAATCTATTAAAGCTATTGGATCTCAAGCCAAAGCAACATTAGTAGATCCAAGATATTTTGGCGAATCATGCCCTGAATTAGTTGCGCAATTATATGCAAGGGGCGGACTAACAAAAAGCGAAGCGCAAAGTATCAGTCGCGCCGCAACTGAAATGAGCTTTGATACAACAGCACAAAAAATGGGTGTTGATGATCCTATTGCAAGTTTTGTTCGAAAAGCGCGTGTAAATCCTTCCTTAGCAATGAAAACTTTTGAAGAAAATGATTGGAGAGGATTATCTGAATATAAAGGGATGGCCTGGGGTGTTGTTGGGCAATTTTTAGCTAAAAAATTAGACCCATTAGCGATAGAGGCTTATAAAAAGCAACACGCTTTAGGGGGTAGTGAATTACTCTCAGCCGAGTCAAGTGAGTGGAAAGTTCGCGCAGCTCTGAGAGATAAAGATTGGAGAATGGTCAAAGAGTCTATTGAAACAATGTCTGAACCCATCAGAAACCGTGACCCTGCTTGGACCTATTGGTATGGTAAGTCCTTAAAAGAATTAGGTGACGATCATGCTAATGAATATTTTGAAAAGCTTGCTAATCAATATCATTTTTATGGCCAACTATCTTTAGAGGAGCTAGGTAGACCTATCAATGTACCTGCTAAAACGGTAATAACAGATGCAGACTCAAAAGCTATTACTAAGAGTATTCCGGCCTTCACTAAAGCTGCCAAGCTATATGACATGAACCTAAGAGTTGAAGGTAATCGTGAGTGGAATTGGGAATTAAGAGGTATGAGTGATAGAGAGTTGCTAGCCGTTGCTGAGTATGGAAAAAAAATCAATATGCTTGATCGGACTGTTAATTCAGCAGATAGAACTAAAGAGGAACATAATTTTTCATTAAGATTCCCAACGCCATATATTGATAGGCTTGGCCCCATAACAAAGCAAATACATTTAGACATTAATTGGGTTTATGGACTAATTCGTCAAGAGTCCCGATTTGTTATTGCGGCTAGATCTTCTGTTGGCGCATCGGGGCTTATGCAAGTGATGCCAACAACTGGTCAATACGTTGCCAAAAAAATTGGTATGACAGATTACACACCTGATAAGTTGGGGGATTTACAAACTAACTTAGTTTTGGGCAGCAATTACTTAAACATGGTTTTAAATGATTTAGATGGTTCTTGGGGCTTGGCATCAGCTGCATATAATGCGGGTCCTGGAAGACCAAAGCAATGGCGACAAACATTGACAAAGCCAGTTAGTATGGAAATATTCGCTGAGACGATTCCTTTTACAGAAACAAGAACATATGTAAAAAATGTAATATCAAATGCTATTTACTATGAAATCTTAAGCACAGGAAAGCCTCAATCAATCAAAGCCAGATTAGGAAACGTAAATCCTAGTCAATTAGTAACTACAAATTTACCTTAATTGGAGAAGCATTTGAATCAGCGCGTAATCATTATTGGTGGATCAGGATTTGTTGGGCAAGAATTAGCTTTGAGCCTATCTAAAAAAAATATAGTAACAATGCTTACTACGCGCTCCCGCGAAAAAGTTAAAACCTTAGAGAGTATTGACCCTAATATTAAGCCAGTATATATGCCAGAGTTTACAAAATTAACTCTGAGTAACTTACTGAAAGACTTAAATGTAAATGATGTTGTTATTAATTTGGTAGGTGTTTTGCATTCTCGCAAAGGGGTGCCTTATGGACCGGAATTTCAAGAGGCGCATATTGAAATTCCTAGAATGATTATTGATGTAATGCATCAATATGGATTAAAAAGATATCTTCATATGAGCTCTTTGGGGGCGGATGTGAATGGTCCGTCTATGTATTTGAGAAGTAAGGGATTTGCTGAGGATCTCGTAAAAAATTCTGGATTAGATTGGACTATATTTAGACCTTCAGTTATTTTTGGAGCAAAAGATAATTTCATTAATATGTTTGCAAAAATGCAAAAATTTATTCCAGTGATGCCTTTGGCCGGATCGAATAATTTATTTCAACCTGTAGCTGTTGGTGATGTATCTACAGCATTTTTAAAATCGATGATGATGCCAGAAACTATTCATCAGTCATATGATTTAGCTGGACCTGATGTTCTAACTTTAGGTCAAATCGTTCAATTTTCGGCAAGTACAGTAGGTGTGAAGCGACCAGTTATATCTTTACCATCATGGGTGGGATATATTCAGGCAATGTTATTAGAAAACCTACCTGGACCTACCATCATGTCTAGAGACAATGTTGACTCGATGAAAGTGCCTAGTGTTTTGGCCAATCCCAAATATAATGTTTTAAGTGATGTCTTTCAAATTTCACCCACACCTTTGTCGAGCCTATTGAAGTGAAAATATATGTTGTCGGCGGTTATATTAGAGATCAACTTCTCGGAATTACGCCGAAAGATAAAGATTATGTTGTTGTAGGCGCTAGCCCTTCTGAAATGCAAGCCCAAGGCTTCATACCTGTTGGTCAAGATTTTCCTGTTTTTTTGCACCCTATTACTAAGGAAGAATATGCTCTTGCGCGCACTGAGCGAAAAACTGGTCAAGGGTATAAGGGTTTTACATTTTATGCAACACCTGAGGTAACTATAGAGCAAGACTTATATCGTAGAGATTTCACGATGAATGCTATTGCTCAGGAAATAAATAGCAATGGAGAATTAGTTGGCCCATTGATTGATCCCTATGGTGGTCAAAAAGATATTCAGGCAAAAGTAATTCGTCATGTTAGCGCTGCTTTTGCTGAGGACCCATTAAGAATACTGAGACTTGCTAGGCTGATGGCAAGGTTATTGGAATTTCAAGTTGAAGAAACAACACTCTCGATGGTTCGAAAAATGGCTCAAGAAGGTGAGTTGCGCTTTTTAGTTCCAGAAAGAGTTTGGCTTGAAATTAGTAGAGGTCTTCTTGAATTAAAGCCTTCTCGAATGATTCAAATTCTTATAGAAACATCTGCAGTACATGATGTTTTACCAAAAGGCTTTGAGGATGCTGAAGTATTACAAAAAACACTCGAAGCGATAGATCTGGGGGTCAAACAATCTGATTTACAAATACAAGTTGCGTTTTTATTAGCTTTTGTAGATTTGACTGAATTAGAAGAGTGGACTGCAAATTGGAAAATACCTACTGAATTGAAAAATTTTGCAAAGATATTCCATCAATTTCTTAGAGTTCAGGATATTAAAAATCTTAGCGCAGAACAAGCCCTAAATTTTTTTAATCAATCAGATGCATCACGTAAATTAGATAGGCTTGAAAAAGTAATTCTCGCTGCTAGTTTGCTGGGAATAAATATTCAACTTTGGCAAAAATTGCTTGAGGCATTTAATTCAGTTGATGCTGGACAGATTGCCAAAAATTTACAAAGTACTAACGGCTTGATCATTCAAAACGAGATTGCCAAGGCTAGGCTTCAAGCAATCGCTGTCTGTTTGTAAACCCTGGTAAATTAGCACAAAGGTTTTCGAACTCAATATTGCCTGACATATTTTTATTCCAAGCAATTATTTTGAAAAGCTCTCCCATTTCAGCTTCAGAAATAAGTTTCTGAAAGGCATGTGAAGCCGCAATATAAACTCGGGAGTCGGTTGGATCAATTTGTTCAAGGAATAAATCACCAATTCCAGCATGAAGCAGGTACGCCCCTTGGCTTTGATAATGAACTAATCCCATCCCAGCTTGCGCTGCAGTTCGATAGAGAGAGCTCCATTCGACATGAGAGGTAATGTCACATAATCCAGGTAAATAAAACATATCAGGGATGGAGTGATGTTGATGATGAGCGATATGAGTTCCTTGATTACGTTGTGGATGATAATACTCATGCTCAGGAAACCCGTAGTCTATTGCAATAAAAATTCCTTCGGATAATTTCTCTGCAATCATTTTTACCAAGGCATGAGATCTAGGATGTATTTCTGTGATGTAGTTTTCTGGATAAATTACAGAAGGCTGCTGAAGATAGTCTGGCAATACATCATGCGGAACCTCTAAACCATCCTCCCATAACCAATGATCTGAAAAAGTAGTGGATTGCGCACTTGGGTTTATTTTTACACCTTGGTAATACCACTTATTGTTTTTATAGATTACAAGATCAAATGGTATTGCATCGAGTACTTCATTTGCCAAAATCACGCCATTAAATTCATTTGGAATATCTGATATCCATTCGATATTTGTTTTAATCTGGTTTTCAACTAAGAACTTTTGTAGTGTATTTTTTTGGCGATCTATCAAATCTGGGGAGAGGTCCAAAATAAAATACTGGTCAGGTAATTGATCAATATCTTTCAGATACATGAGGACATCTCTACAAAGTTTTCCTGAACCTGCTCCTAACTCTAGGATGTTGGAAGGATTATTTTTCTTTGAAAAGTAATCGAGAATAGGCGCAATTGTTTTGCCAAGAGTTGCCCCAAATAAATTGCTGATTTCTGGGGCAGTTATGAAGTCTCCCCCTAGTCCAAATTTAAAAGTTCCGGAAGTATAGTACCCATATTGAGGCGAATATAATGCAAGATCCATAAACTGAGAAAATGGAAGCCACCCATTATTATTTTTGATATTTTGATCAATAAGGTTGGATAATAGTTGGCAATGTTGCAAAGCTTCGCTATTCGTTAATATTTCCATGATCTAAGGTTTGTCCTCATGAATGAAACTCGTAAAATTGTACTGATTACTGGTGCTGCAAAACGTATAGGTCATATTATCGCTCTTGAAATGGCAAAAGCAGGTTGGGATATCGCCATTCATTATGGAAAATCTCAAGAAGATGCGAAAAAAACTGTCGATTTAATCAAAGATTTAGGTCAAAACGCAATTTGTATTCAGGCGGATTTGGCAATTGAATCAGAAGTTCAACAAATTATTCCAAGTTGTATAGAGCAAATTGGTATGCCTAATTGCATTGTCAATAATGCCTCGATTTTCGAATATGACGATCCGAGTACGATTGATTATGCTCAATTGATTAAGAACGTCAGCATTAACCTGGCCGCTCCTGCTGTTATCACCAAAATGTATGCTCAGGTCTTAAAAGACTACCCTACTAAGAAAGGCTTAGTTGTTCATATATTGGATCAAAAGTTAGATAATTTAAATCCGGACTTTTTCTCTTATACACTTTCTAAAAGTGCTTTAGATAGCGCTGTTAGGATGCAGGCTATGTTTTTTGCACCTCAACTTCGTATTATGGGTGTTGCTCCCGGCATAACTCTTACATCAGGTGATCAGTCTCCAGAAGGCTACCAAGAGGCTCAAGCTGGAGTTTTGTTAGGTTACTCTTCTAAACCAGACGATATTGCTCAATGCATTATGTATTTGCAAGAAGCAAAAGCATTAACAGGTAGTGTTTTGTATGTGGATGGTGGCCAACATTTACAATCATCACATCGGGATGTCATGTTTTTAACTAAAACCCATTAAGGATCTATGAATTCAGCACTTAGCATTAAAGAGCTACAAGGATGTCGACGTTTATTTTTAAAGAATTACGATATTTTGATAAATATTGGCGTTCATGATTTTGAAAAAAAAGCTGAGCAACATGTGATCGTTAATATTGATTTATATGTACCACTTGATCACAATACTCCCAAAAGTGACGATTTAAGTGAAGTGGTTGATTATGATTTTATGCGTGAAACTATTAAAGAAATTGTGAGCCATGGACATATTCATTTGCAAGAAACTTTATGTGATGAGATTCTAAAAAAAATGCTGGCACATCCTTTGGTGAAGGCTGCTAGAGTATCCACAGAGAAGCCTGATGTTTATCCTGACTGTGATGGCGTTGGAGTTGAAGTTTTTGAGATAAAACAAGATTAAATGAAAACCCAAGTTGACCCCAGAAAAGTAGAGTTTGAAGAGAACAAGCTTGTTAAAAAGCTTTGTCGCTTGGTGGGGACCGCCATTAACGATTTCAACATGATTGAAGATGGCGATAAGGTCATGGTATGTGTTTCGGGTGGAAAAGATAGTTATGCAATGTTGGATATCCTTCTCAAACTAAGGGAGAGGGCTCCAATAGAATTTAGTTTAGTTGCAGTTAATTTAGATCAAAAGCAACCTGGCTTTCCTGAAGATATTTTGCCCAATTATTTAAATCAATTACAGGTTCCATTTCATATTGAAGAACAAGATACCTACAGCATCGTTAAGAGGGTCATTCCGGATGGGAAGACAACTTGTGGATTGTGTTCAAGATTAAGAAGAGGAATTCTTTATCGCGTAGCAGATGAATTAGGGGCTACTAAAATTGCACTTGGGCATCATCGTGAAGATATCTTAGAGACATTTTTGTTAAATATGTTTTATGGTGGGCAATTAAAGTCAATGCCTCCTAAATTGCAGTCCGATGATGGACGACATATTGTTATTCGTCCTTTGGCATACGTGCCTGAGAAATATCTTGAAAAATATGCAGTAGATCAAAATTTCCCAATTATTCCTTGTAATCTTTGTGGCAGTCAGCCCAATTTACAAAGAAATGCAATGAAAGAGCTTTTGAAGCAGTGGGGTAAAACCAATCCTGGTAGGGTAGAAAGTATTTTCCGGGCCTTGACCCATGTTGTTCCCTCGCACCTTATGGATGCAAACTTATTTAATTTCAAAGATTTAGAGATTGGCACAGATACTAAGATTAACTTTGGAGACCTTGCAATAGATGAAGGTTTAGAAGATGTATGTGCTACTGATGATGAATTTAAACAGATTAAGATGTATTCAATCCCTTAAGGATTGTTAAATTTAACTCATATAATGAAAATATGAATATTGTTATTTTAGCTGCTGGGCAGGGTAAAAGAATGTACTCTGCGCTTCCAAAGGTCTTACACCCGATTGCGGGTAAGGCCATGTTAGGTCACGTTCTTGATACGATTCAAGAAATTGACTCCAATACTAAACCGTCTGTTGTTCTTGGTCATGGACAAGATTTCGTTAGAAAATTTTTAGATAAGTATCATCCAAATGTTCAAATTGCAATTCAGTCTGAGCAAAAGGGTACTGGCCATGCTGTACAACAAGCATTGCCTTTTTTAGGTGATGAAGGAAGTACTTTGATACTTTATGGCGATGTCCCATTGATTCAGTCGAGTACTTTAAAAGAGCTTTTACGTCTTGCTGAAGATGGTGCTTTAGCAATACTGACTCAAGAAATGTCTAATCCAACTGGATACGGTCGAATAGTCCGAAATCTTGAAGGTGAAGTTAGCGGTATTATTGAAGAGAAAGATGCAACGCCTGAAATTAAGAAGATCAAAGAGATTAATACGGGTATTATGGCTTGCCCTACAAAAGACCTTCGAAGATGGTTATCAGTTATTCAGCCTAATAATGCTCAGGGTGAATATTACTTAACTGACATTGTTGGACTTGCAGCCAAAGAGTCCGTTCCAATTCGTACGATGATGCCCCAGTTTGCTTTTGAGGTTGAAGGGGTTAATAATCGTTTACAACTTGCCACCCTAGAAAGGACATGGCAATCTCATTTAGCGACGCAACTTCTCCAGAACGGACTTACTTTATTAGATCCTCAAAGGATTGATATTCGCGGCAAGCTTTCTGTAGGCAAAGATATATCAATTGATGTTGGATGCGTATTTGAAGGAAATGTAGAAATCGCTGATGGAGTCCAAATTGGACCGTATTGTGTCATCAAGGATTCTAAAATTGGTGCAAATACTCAGATTAAAGCTTTCTCTCACATTGAGGGAGCCACAATTAATGATGAGGCTGTAATTGGTCCATATGCTAGAGTTCGACCAGGCACTCTAATAGACTCTCAGGCACATATAGGTAATTTTGTCGAAGTTAAAAATAGTTATATTGGAACTAATAGTAAAGCTAACCATTTGTCTTATATCGGCGATGCCAAAGTCGGAAATAGAGTCAATATTGGTGCTGGAACAATTACTTGTAATTACGATGGCGTCAATAAGCATCTAACGACGATCGAGGATGATGTATTTATAGGTTCTGACTCACAATTAGTGGCTCCAGTAACTGTTGGAAAAGGTGCAACTTTAGGTGCTGGCACTACCCTGACTAAAGATGCTCCAGCAGATAAGCTAACTATTAGTCGTGCGAAGCAACTTAGTGTTGAATGGAAAAGACCAGTCAAAAACAAATAAAGCAATTAGCGAAAGTTAACTAAATATGTGCGGAATTGTCGGTGCAGTTTCTAATAAAAATATAGTTGCAATATTAGTCGAGGGTCTTCAAAGACTCGAGTATCGTGGATATGATTCTTGTGGCTTAGCTGTTGTTGGTCAAAAAGAAGGCCTGCAAAAAAGTAAAACAACGGCCCGTGTTCAGGATTTAAATCAAAATACCCAAAATTTTTATGGAACCATGGGAATTGCTCATACGCGTTGGGCAACGCATGGTAAACCAAATACAGCTAATGCACACCCTCACTTTTCTGGTAATTTAATAGGCGTTGTCCATAATGGAATCATTGAAAATTTCGAAGCTTTAAGAGCGCAACTGCAAGAAAAAGGGTATCAATTTGAGTCGCAAACAGATACTGAAGTAATTGCTCACTTAATATATGATGCATATATTAAAATGGATCATAAAGATTTAACTGCAGCGGTTCGCCAAGTATTACCGCAATTACATGGGGCTTATGCAATTGCTGTTCTTTCAGTGGATGAGCCCAATCTTTTGGTTGGCGCAAGAGTGGGATCCCCACTTGTTGTCGCGTATGGTGAACAAGAAAACTTTATTGCTTCAGATGCCTTGGCTGTGGCAAGACATGCAAAACAGATGACTTACCTTGAGGAGGGAGATGTAGTTTCTCTTCAAAATGATTCAGTCAAAATTACAGACATCAATGGAAAATTAGTTCAAAGAAGTGTACGAGATGTACCTCAACTGGCAGCTTCCGTTGAACTAGGGCCGTATCAACATTTCATGCAAAAAGAGATTTTTGAACAGCCAACTGCATTAAGTAACACGGTTGGTGATGTTGAGGTCATAGGCCCGGAAATATTTGGCGCTACTTTAGAAACTTGGGCCGGAATTAATGACATATTAATACTAGCTTGTGGAACAAGCTTTTATTCTGCCTGCGTAGCTAAATACTGGATAGAAGCGATAGCAGGAATAAGAACACAGGTAGAAATTGCTAGTGAGTATCGGTACAGAGTCTCAGTTCCAAATCCTAATGCTTTAGTTGTAGTGGTCTCCCAGTCTGGAGAAACAGCGGATACTTTAGCAGCCCTTCGGTATGCAAAAGAGTTAGGACATAACAAGACCCTTGCAATTTGTAATGTTGCAACTAGTGCAATGATGCGAGAGACTGAATGGAAGTTTCAAACTAAAGCAGGAACAGAGATTGGTGTAGCGTCGACAAAAGCATTCACAACGCAATTAGTTGGTTTATATTATTTAGCTTTAGCATTAGCTAAAAAAGAAAATAAATTAAGCAAAGAAGACGAATCAAAAGAAATTAAAGCTTTAAGACATTTACCAGCAGCGCTGAATGCGGTTTTGGCATTAGAGCCGCAGATCATTGCATGGAGCGCAAAGTTTGCGAAATTTAAAAACGCAATTTTCTTAGGGCGTGGAATGCATTATCCAATTGCTCTTGAGGGCGCCCTTAAGCTTAAAGAAATTTCTTATATTCATGCTGAAGCTTATCCGGCTGGCGAACTTAAACACGGACCATTAGCATTGATTGACGAATCAATGCCAGTTGTTACTGTTGCTCCTAACGATGTTTTAATTGAAAAACTCAAATCAAACATGCAAGAAGTTCAAGCGCGAAGTGGGCAACTTTATGTATTTGCAGATATTGATACAAACATACAATCTTCTGAAGGTATTCATGTAATTAGAATGCCAGAGCATTATGGAAATCTCTCACCAATTTTGCATGTGGTGCCATTGCAATTACTTGCTTATCACACTGCGCTAGTCTTAGGAACAGATGTAGATAAGCCTAGAAATTTAGCTAAAAGCGTAACTGTGGAGTAAGTTTCCTATAACATATTCTTGGAAGAATATAGTACTAGAA
>DAIQPR010000227.1:0-2087 GCA_036787315.1 Polynucleobacter sp.
CCACTAAAGTTGTTCTTATTTCATTAAACTTTGTTAAGAAGTGTTGTTTTTTGTTGATTTTTAGCAAAGTTTGCAGTAATTGTTGCTATTAGACAACGTTTTTAAGGGTTTGAGCCAGTAAAAACCCTTAGATAAATTTCAACACTACTGAGCCACAACACTTATAAAATAAGCCTTTGAGGTCTAATTCAAGCTGCAGCTTCTTGCTCTTGGATATCGTCTGACTTCGGTTGATAGAACCTTGCCACCAAAAGACCTAACTCATACAAAATACACAAAGGAACAGCTAGTAGTAACTGTGACATTACGTCTGGAGGGGTGGCCACTGCCGCTACAACAAAGGCTCCAACAATCACATAAGGCCTAATTTCTTTCAACTTGGCTAAAGAAATGATTCCCATACGAACTAAGACAACCACCACAACAGGTACTTCAAAAGTAAATCCAAAAGCTAAAAACGTAGTCATTGCAAAACTTAAGTAGTTATCAATGTCTGTGTTCATATCAGCTCCCAATGGAGCGTTGTAATGCACCATAAACCCAAATACTGTCGGAAATACTAAAAAGTAGGCGAAAGCCATTCCAATTAAAAATAGAACATACGTACTAATAACGATAGGAAGCACTAAGTTTTTTTCATGTTGATATAGCCCAGGTGCCACAAAAGCCCAAACCTGATAAATAACAACAGGTAGAGCCACGACAAAGGCAGCCATAAACGTGACTTTAATCGGTACAAAAAAAGAACCGGTAACATCAGTAACAATCATGTGTGCCCCAGCCGGCAAAACTTTTAGCATGGGATCAGCTAAGGCATGAAAAATATCAGGCGCCCAATACACCATTCCTAAGAAAACGACTAAAACTGCCACGGAAGCTTTAATGATTCTGTCGCGAAGTTCTACCAAATGACTAAAAAAGGTTTCTTCTTGCGCGGTATCCTGCGGGGTATCACTCATAAATATTTATTACCCAAAGAAAGATTTTGTCGAAGTTGAATTCATTGCTGCTCTTCTAAAGCGTTTTACTCTTGCAGCGCCAGACTGTACACGCACTTTGATACTACTTGTACGCTTAAACCAAATTGGTAATGCGCCCTTTTTATTGCGCCAAGATTTTCTACCTTGACGCTGGCCAGCCTCAAATGTATCAATCCTTGGCGTATAAACCCTTTCAGGCTCAGTCCAAGTACTACTAGTATTCGTTATTGAAGAAGTGATCTCATTTACGGTTGAATTAACTTCTGCAACCTGAGAAGAAATGACCTGATCTAAATCTTTAAAATCATTTTTTGCACTATTAAAGGCTTGTGTAGCAGCCTCTTTCATTTTTTTAAGCTCTTCTTGCTCCATCTGACGGTTTACTTCTTCTTTAACCTCAGACATATAGCGCTGAGCTCGTCCAAAAAGGTTCCCCGCAGTGCGCGCAACACGTGGCAAACGCTCTGGTCCTAAAACGACAAGAGCGACCACAGAAATAAGTGCAATCTTTGAGATGCCAATATCAAACATTTAGGCTATCCCAAAAAACCAATGACACATCCAAGCAACCATTAACGAACTTCTTTAGAACTAACGTCAACCGTATTAGGATCTTTTGCAGTTTGTGTAGTTGTTGATTGTGCGACTTGTTGAGTAGCTTGAGGAGTTTCTTTAGAAGTATCTCCGTCTTTCATACCATCTTTAAAGCCTTTAACAGCAGCACCCATATCAGAGCCAATGTTTCTTAATTTTTTTGTACCAAAAATTAAGAGAACAACAGCCAACACAATAATCCAATGAATCGGACTCATTCCACCCATAACAACTCCCTATATAAGTTAAATTAACCTGGTAATTCGTGTTTCCATGGTCTAGGACCCGCCAACACATGCATGTGTAAATGGTAAACCTCTTGGCCACCATCTGCACCGTTATTTATTAAAACCTTAAATCCCCCAGCTTTTCCGGGTCTTGCACCTGCCTCAAAAGCTAATTTAGGTGCCAATACCATCATTTTACCTAGTAATTGCTGATTCTCCATAGTGCTCTCTGAAAGCATGGGTAAATGAATTTTTGGAATCATCAAAAAATGAATCGGCGCCGCTG
>DAIQPR010000099.1:0-3802 GCA_036787315.1 Polynucleobacter sp.
TTTCTTATGTTTAAGTTTTATGTACTTATCATTTTTAAGATCTATTAATGCACAGGATATTTATCCTTCACATCCTGTGAAGATTATTGCGCCACAAGCAACAGGTGGAGGAGTTGATATTGTTGGTCGTTTTATGGCAGATCAACTTAATAAGGAATTAAAACAAACTTTTATCATTGATAACCAGGCTGGCGCAGGTGGTGCGATTGCTGGAAAAATGACAATCATAGCCCCACCAGATGGCTACACCCTCATGATTGGATATGTAGCAACTCATGCAACAACACCTGCAGTGAAAAAAAATATTTACGATCCCATTAAAGACTTTACGCCAATAGCAATGTTTGGTGGAACACCCAATATATTAGTTATATCTAAAGATGTACCTGCTAATAATCTAAAAGACTTTATTGCATATGCAAAAGCTAATCCCAACAAAGTAAATTATGGAACTTCGGGTATTGGAACACTGAATCACCTACTTATGGAACAGTTTAAATACGACTCTGGAGTCAAAAGTATGATGGTTCCATACCGAAGTATTGGTCAAGCATTTACTGATTCTATGGCTGGTCAAATACAGGTCATTTTCCCTGGGCTTTCTGCTGCTCTACCACATATACGATCTGGGGCATTTAAACCTCTTGCAGTAACTGGTGAACAACGGACTCCTTTGCTTCCTGAAGTTCCCACATTTAAAGAACTAGGGTTTTCAGGATTTGATGGTCTTACATGGTATGGGCTAGTTGGTCCTCCTAAGTTACCAGAGGCAATTGTGCAAAAAATCAATAAGGCTGTAAACACTTCACTTGATAAGCCTGAAGTAAAAAGATTTTTTAATGAACAAGCATTAAAACCGATGCCTATGTCACCTAGTCAATTTGAAAAATATATTGGTCAAGAAGTAGTTCATTGGTCCAAAATCGCAAAAGCAAGCAACATTACAGCAGAATAAAATATGAAAAATTTACCTCAAACTTCTATATCCCAAACATTAGCTACTCAGTTTGAAGCAGCAATTAAAAACATTCCTCCAAGTATGGAGCAATTATGTGATTCTCTATTGATTGATACTGTTGGTTTATGCGTTGCTTCAAGACATCAAGATTATTTGCAATCCACTATTAGAGCAACAAATGAAGCTGGAAGTTGTACCTTGATTGGTCATCCACAAATGGTCAATGTTGCTAGTGCTTGTCTTGTAAATGGTACAGCTATCCATGGTGAGGATTATGACGATACCTTTGAAGGTGGACCAATACATGCTGGTGCAGTTATAGTACCAGCTTTGTTGGCAACAGCTGAACAACACCATTTATCAGGACAGGATTTATTGGCAGGTCTGAGTGTTGGTTCTGAATTAATGTGCAGAATGTGTACAGTCGCTCCTAAGTTAGTTCATAAAGCAGGATTTCATCCTACTGCGGTTTTTGGAGCTATTAGTGCTGCGGCAGGTGTTGCTACTGCGCTTAGACTTAATCAGGAACAATGGGTTAATGCGCTTGGTATAGCAGGTAGCATGGCTTCAGGCATTATCGAATATTTAGCAGAGGGGACTTGGACAAAACGCATGCATCCGGGATGGGCAGCTCAATCTGGATATCGAGCTGCAAGAATGGCTAAAGAGGGTTTCACAGGTCCAAGAACTTTATTCGAAGGTGAGCATGGATTCTTTCATGCATTTGCAAATAAAGATGATTGCGATTTTACAAAAATGACTAAAGATATCGGGCAAGTTTGGATGTCTTCTGAAATGGCATTTAAACCTTTCGCTTGCGGAACAATGGCACATCCTTTCATAGATTGTGCGCTTGAGCTTATTAAAAATGGATTGAAAGTTCAAGAGATTAAAAAAATTGAATGTAATACAGCTGAAGGAATCTTACATCGTTTGTGGGAGCCATTAGCTCAAAAACAAAATCCACCTAATGGATATGCAGCAAAATTTAGTATTCCATACGCAATTGCTGTTGCAATGGTTCGAGGTGACGCTGGGTTAAATGATTATCAAGAAGAGGTTGTTCATTCTCCTGAAATTGTTTCACTGGCGAAGAAAATTTCTTATATTGTTGACCCCAATAATCCATATCCAAATCAATTTACAGGGCACATTAGGGTCTATTTAGAGAATGGTCAAGTTCTAGAACATTCACAGAATTACTTCAGGGGAGGTAAAGATGCACCGATGAGCCTCGAAGCACTTGAAACTAAATATACTGCAAACTGTATCTATGGTGGTTGGGATAGCAAATTAGCTTCAGAAACTTTGGCACTATTAAAACAAATAAGAACTAGTTCTAATATCGATCTTACATTATTTAGAAATTAATTATTCAATTAGGTGTTGTAATGACAAGCAAAAAAAGAGTAGCAATAGTTACGGGTTCTGCAAGAAATATTGGTAAAGCTATAGCCATCAATTTTGCTAAGTCGGCTATAAAAGTTGTTCTTAATGGCAGAACGATGAGTGATCAATTATTAGAAGTACATCAATATATTCAATCAATTGGTGGTGATTCTTATATTTGTGAAGCGGACATTAGTTCTGAAAGTGGTGCTAAAAAATTAATAGAAGCTACGGTTGAACATTTTGGTCAAATAGATATTCTAGTAAACAACGCTGCATTAAGAAGACATTCCTCTTTCGCTGATTTAGATTATTCTGCATGGAAAGAAGTAATTCAAACTATCTTAGATGGTGCATATTTATGTTCCCATGCGGCTCTGCCTTATTTGATGAAATCAGAAAGTTCATCGATAGTATTTATGGGGGGAATGTCTGCCCATACAGGCTCAAAAGATCGTGCGCATGTAGTGACTGCAAAAATGGGCTTAGTTGGTTTAACTAAGGCATTAGCTCATGATCTGAGCGAATTCGGTATTAATGTCAATTGTGTTGTACCAGGTTTGATTGATACCGTCAGGGGTGAGTCTGCAGGTAAAGGAACACCACAACATCACCATAAAAATTCAACTCTAATTGGTAGAAGAGGGGATGTTGAGGAAATTGCGCAATTAGTTAGTTTTCTGTGCAGTGAAAATGCTAGATACATCACTGGACAAGCTATTCATGCTAACGGTGGTGCATATTTGGCTTAACCCTTTGGCATTAACTCCAGAATTTTCCCGCTTCCCTGAATTTTCTCACTACCGTTACAAGCTTGTATTGAAGCCCATATTGCAGCTTGATTAGTCGATACGATCGTACAGTTATATTTTCTTTCCCATTCTGGAATGTGTTCCATAATTTGATATGCACCACCTGCAAGAATAATTGCATCTGGTTTGGTGAGGGCTAATTTCTCTATGGCTTTTTCTGCCGGTTCAGGGCCAAGTTCAATGATTTTTTTCACATCAGTTAAATTAAAAAAATCAACTGTTTCGATTTCAATATCATGAATATTTTTATAGTATTGTTTTGCAGTTGTTGCCAAGCTAGAGTTATAAGGTGAGAGCATCGCAACTTTCTTAGCTCCAATTGCTTTTAGAATTCTGCCAATAGAGTGAGCAGTTGTAACCCCTGGAACACCTGAAATTTTTTGAATGCGTTTAACTATATCGGCATCATATCCTGGAGGGCCATAAAAGCTTCCTGCAGTTTGCAACATAATGATGACTTCGGGTTTTATGGTGGCTAATAATTCCGTTTGATAATCCATATCAGCATCTTGTTCTTTCCAGCCGATTTCATCTACAGAGCTTACTTTGACCCGTGATATGAAGAGTTGATAATTTTTCGGTAAGGTGCGGTTAAATTCAATTTCAACTGCAATATTTGTTGCTGGTAATAACATTCCTATTC
>DAIQPR010000099.1:3812-8833 GCA_036787315.1 Polynucleobacter sp.
TCCTATTCTATGTATCATCTTCCAAATTCCTATTAATTAATTTTAATATTTGCTGCTTTAACTACTTTTTGCCATGTTGTTAATTCTTTTTGTATTAAGTTTTTTAATTCTTCAGGAGTGCTACCAATAGGCCTTGCTCCTGCTTTTGACAAATTAATACGATTTTCAGGTTTAGCTAAAGCTTTTACGAAAGCCTCATTCAGTTTTCTAATAATGGGTTCGGGGGTTCCCGCAGGCGCCATAATTCCAATCCAGTCAGCCATATCGTAATCTTTGAGTCCTGATTGATCCATTGTGGGGGTATCTGGCAAACTTTCATCACGATCGAGAGTTGTTACTGCTAATGGTATTAATCGATTAGATTTAATTTGTTGTATTGCAGATGGAACAGCAGCAAATTGAAGCTGGGTAATGTTTCCTAATAAAGCAGCTGTAGCTTCTCCACCACTTTTATAGGGTATGTGCGTTAATTTTGTATTGGTGGAATATTCGAATAATGCTCCAGCAAGGTGAGGTGCGCTAGCGTTACCTGCAGAGCCATAATTTATAACTTCTGGATTCTTTTTGGCGTAATCAATAAGCTCTTTGATGCTACGGATTGGAAATGCTGGATTAACAACAACCACAAGGGGAACCTTACCGACAAGACAAACAGGGGCAAAATCCTTATTGGTATCAAAGGGCATTTTGCTCATCACAAATGGGTTTGCACCGAAGGCAGTATTCGCAACACCTAATGTATAACCATCTGGTTTTGATTTGGCTACTAGATCCATGCCTATAGTTGCTCCTCCACCTGGTCTATTTTCTACAATGACATTTTGACCAAGTTCTTCACTGAGGCTTGGTGCTAAAAGCCTCATAACAACATCATTTGATCCTCCTGGTGCAAAGGGAACAATTATTTTTATAGGTTTTGAAGGATATTCTTCAGCATGAGCAAAAAATATAAAGAAAGAAGATATGAATGTGCATATCCATCTACTCTGTAGAATTTTTTTCATGGATGTCTCCGTTTTTTTCTAGAGTAACACAGAATCTTATTAGATGGCCTATGTAAATAATATAGAATAAGAAAATACAAAAATTGCAAAAATGGAAAATAAAACAAGGAGACAATATGCCTAAAATGAATGGTGGAGAAGTAATTGCTGAATATCTTGTAAAACAAAAAGTACCTTATATTTTCGGTATTTGTGGACACGGTAATGTTGGCATACTTGATGCTTTGTATCATCTAAAAGATAAGATATCTTTGATCTCTCCACGACATGAGCAATGTGCTGGTCATATGGCGGATGCTTATTTCCGTGTAAAACATGAACCCGTTGCAACCTTGACATCAACTGGACCTGGATCTGCAAATCTTGTGATGTCTTTGGCTACTGCTTTATCAGATTCATCAGCATTTTTAGCGATAACTGCTAATGTTCCAACTTCGCAAGCTAACAAAGCGCCTTTCCAAGAGCTATATGCACACAATCAGGCTGATTTTGCACAGGTTATGAGACCGGTAGTTAAAAGAACCTTTCAACCCTCTAGAGTTGATATGTTGCCTCTTGCAATGCGTCAGTCATTTGATACTATGCTTACAGGTAGACCTGGACCTGTCAATATTGATGTACCTTATAACGTTTTTCAAGAGTCTGATGATGTTGAACTTCAAGCCAATGGACATCGTCTAGGTGAATATCGTCCGGGTGCAAATGCGCAAGACATTGATTCTGCATTAAGCTTGATTTTAGAAGCTAAAAGACCCGTTCTTTTTATTGGGCAGGGCGTAACGTTGTCTGAAGCAAGTCTAGAAATTACAGAATTATCTAAGAATTATGGTATTCCAGTAATAACCTCACCAAACGGTATGGGTTGTGCTCCGATGAATGATTCATTAACTTTAGGATTTATTGGAAGAAATGGGGCATACCCTGCAAATCAAGCAGGACGTCATTCTGATTTAGTAATTTGTATTGGTACAAGGTTTGATGATCGCTCATCATCATCATGGCATCCTGGATATTCTTGGAATTTTCCATCTACAAAATTAATTCATGTTGATATTGATCCTGCTGAATTAGGAAGAAATTATCCCCCAACAATAGGATTAATCGCAGATGCGAAGATATTCACTAGACAGTTGATCAATGCATTACAAAAAAATGCCTCAATTAATGCTTCTAGTTATGCAGCTTGGCATGAAGAGATTGCACAGTGGCAACAAGAGTGGAGTCAGTTTATTGACCCTAATTTTTCAAAAATTGAAACACCAATTCGCCCTGAATATATTGTTGGTGCAATACAAGATGTTGCACCTGATGATCTTGTATTACTTTTAGATTCTGGTGTTCACCATAATTGGTTCATGCAGTTTTGGAAACCAAAAAGACCTCAGAGTATGTTAAATAGTTGGGGATACTCCTCGATGGGGTTTGGTGTTTGTGGAGTTTTGGGAGCTCAATTGGCAGCTCCAGATAGAACGTGTATAGCTGTAGTCGGTGATGGTGGTTTTATGATGGCGCCACATGTTGTTGCAACTGCAGTGGAATATAACCTTCCTTGTATATGGATTGTTTGGAATAACTTCGCTTGGTCAGCAATCAGAGACATCCAAATCGGTATGTTTGAAGGACGTGAGATTGGAACAGCTTTTTACAAAGGATCTCAAGGTCCAGGTGGTGAAAAATATAACCCTGATTTTGCAATGTGGGCTAGAGCTTGTGGAGCTGATGGTTATACAGTAACAAGAAGTGAAGATTTTCGCGCTACATTAGTTCAAGCTATGGAAAATAAGCGTCCGACGGTTATTGATGTTCATGTCAGCGCTGATATCAAACCTCCTTCAACTGGTACTTGGCAACTACCTCCAATACCCTACAGAGAGCCTGTGTTTGGAAAACCTTGGAGACCAGAATAAGGAGACTAATGATGAGTAATACAAAACGTAAAGCTGTAGTAAGAAATCTTTCTGAATTACAGTGGATTCAATATCCAGGACATTTTGACCGTGCACTATCCAAAGAAATAGTTTCACCCAATACTACGGATTCAGAAATTTTTGATTACAGAATTTCTACTTATCAACCTGGAGCATATGTTCAAAGTCATGTGCATCAGGTTCAGGAACAAATCTATCATTTTTTATCTGGTGAAGGCATGTTGATTTTGGATGGTGTAAAACACATTATGCGAACACATGATGTGGCTTATATTCCACCAGGAGTAGTTCATGAACTTCATAACACTGGCTTAGATAGTTTAGTTTTTTTAGTCATTACTAGTCCCTTTAAGGATGAGTGATTAAAAACCACATTAATAAAAATTACAAAGGGGATTGCAATTGGATCTTGGAATAACGAATAAAAAGGCAATAATTTGCGCCTCATCCAAAGGACTTGGAAAAGCATGCGCTATTTCTTTAGTAAAAGAAGGGGTAATAGTAACCATCAATGGTAGGAACCAATCTACTATTAATTTAGCTATCAAAGAAATTTTTGAGTTAACTGGAAAAGAAGTACATGGTGTGGCAGCTGATATTAGGACTGAAGAGGGCCGCCAGCTATTACTGGACTCATGCCCAGATGCTGATATTTTGGTAACAAATAATGAAGGGCCTAAACCAGGTAATTTTGAAGATTGGGGTCGAGATCAATACATTGAAGCTTTTGATGCAAATATGTTGGGACCTGTTCTAATGATTCGTGGGCTATTGACAGGCATGCGTCAAAGAAAGTTTGGAAGAATTATTAATATTACTTCTGCTATGGTTAAATCCCCACTTCCTCATCAAGGACTGTCTACAGCAGCAAGAACCGCTCTTACTGCTGTATGTAAAGCCATTTCAAGAGATGTAGCTCAAGATAATGTCACGATTAATAATTTACTTCCTGAAAGAATTGATACTGGTAGACAAATCCAAATGACAGAGCGTTTAGCTAAAATGGAAAATATTAGCTTTGAAGAAGCAAGGTTAAAAATAGCGCAGACAGTAGCGGCAAAACGATTTGGTAAAACTGAAGAGTTCGGCGATATGTGTGCATATTTATGTAGCCAACAAGCATCCTTTATTTCAGGTCAAAATATCCAAATTGACGGCGGTTCTTATCGCGGTATTGTTTAAATATAAATTATTTGATGATCATTACTCGGCGTGAGGTTTTAAAATCAGCTATCGCATCTATTGCAAGTTCAGTATGCGGAGGATCTTTTGCTCAAGGTGTTTGGCCACAGAAAACAATTCGTTTTGTTGTGCCATTTGTACCAGGAGGAACCTCAGATATTGTTGCGAGATTGACTGCACAAGAGCTATCTAAATTACTTCCTCATCCAGTATTGGTTGAGAACAAGGCTGGTGGAGGAGGCGTTCCTGCGATGCTTGATGTCGCAAAATCAGCTCCTGATGGACATACTATTATCTTGGGACACGTTGGGTCGATGGCTGTTAATCCAGTTATTTTTTCAAATACTGGATATGATGTGAATAAGGATTTTGTTCCTGTAACATTACTTGTTAAGGTGCCAAGCTTATTTGTAGTACACCCAGATTTGCCTGTTAAGACGGTTAAAGATTTGGTTTTATATACACAAAAATATCCTGGTAAGTTAAATTACGGTTCTGCCGGAAATGCAAGTGCAGGGCACTTGGCGATGGAGTATCTTAAATATGCTACCGGTATGGAAATATTACATATTCCCTATAAAGGTACGGGCCCAGCTTTGACAGATTTGATAGCTGGTCGTATACAAGTATTTTCTGCAGGCACAACTGCACTATTGCAATACATTAAATCAGGTAAAGTACGTGCAATAGCTACAGGTACTCCCAAAAGGATTCAATCTTTACCTCAAGTTCCAACTGTTGCTGAATCGGGTTATAAAGGTTTTGAGTCAGTTCAGTGGTACGGGATTATGGCACCTGCTCAAACTCCAGAAGCTGTTATTCGTAAATTGCAAGAGGATACATATGCAGCATTGAGATCCCCTTTAATAGCTGAGCGTTTTGCGAGCGAGGACGCAATTATTGGAGG
>DAIQPR010000100.1:0-1608 GCA_036787315.1 Polynucleobacter sp.
ATTAACCTACGCACGCTTTCCAGGCGTGTGACTTAAACCGCTCATCCACCCTTCCATTGGAAGTGTAGATTATACGGTGTTATTCAAATTTATAAAAATTTCTATTCTCAATGTGAGTGCCCTCTTCTAAAAATTCCATAAAAGAGCCACAAAATAGAACCCCAGATGAAACCTCCCAAAAGAGAAACCCAGCAAATCTTAAAAACATCATTTAGACTGTTAATTGGTTGAAAAAGACTAATAATCACTAGGGCAACCGTACACACACCTACAAAATATTTTGCAGGAAGAGGCTCTGAACTTAAATTATCTTTTTGGCAAACAACACACTCATTAAAACCAATGATAATTGGATTTTGGCAGTGCGGACATTTCACATACACCCCCTTTGTTAAAGCATTATGACATTCTAGGATTTATTTTTAAATATAGCAATCATTTTTGATTTCCATCAAAAAAGGAGTGCTATTGCACTCCTTTTACAAAATATTTATTTCTAAATATTGATTAAAGAGCCTCTTTAAGTTGATCCAAAATTGCTGGATTTTCCAATGTTGAAGTGTCTTGAGTAATGTCTTCACCCTTAGCCAAAACTCTCAACAAGCGACGCATGATTTTTCCAGAACGAGTTTTAGGTAAATTGTCACCGAAACGAATTTCTTTAGGCTTAGCAATAGGTCCAATTCCTTTATTAACCCAGTCTCTTAACTCTTTTGCTTTTGCAATAGCAGCATCACCAGTTGGTCTTGCGCCCTTCAATACAACATAAGCAACAATGGCTTCACCAGTGATGTCATCAGGACGTCCAACAACAGCAGCTTCCGCTACGTCATTATGAGCAACTAACCATGATTCGATCTCCATTGTTCCCATGCGATGACCTGATACGTTCAAGACATCATCAATACGACCTGTAATAGTGAAATAAGCAGTTTTTGCATCACGAATAGCACCGTCACCTGCTAAATATAATTTTCCACCCAAGTCTTGCGGAAAATAGCTTTTTACAAAACGCTCTGGATCATTCCAAATAGTTCTAATCATGGAAGGCCAAGGTCTTTTAACTACTAAAATACCACCCTGACCATTTGCCATATCATGCCCTGTCTCATCTACGATTGCAGCCATAATCCCAGGCAAAGGTAAAGTGCATGAACCTGGTACTAAAGGTGTAGCTCCTGGAAGAGGCGTAATCATGTGACCACCTGTTTCTGTCTGCCAGAAAGTATCCACAATAGGACAGCTTTCTCCACCAACTTCCTTGTGATACCACATCCAAGCTTCAGGATTAATTGGCTCACCAACAGATCCAAGAATTCTTAAAGTCTTCAAATTGTAATTTCTAGGATGTGTTTCTGGATTTGCATCAGAGGCTTTAATTAAAGAACGAATCGCTGTTGGGGCTGTATAGAAAATTGAAACCTTATGACGCTCAATCATCTGCCAAAAACGACCAGCATCTGGGAAAGTAGGAACACCTTCAAAAACAATTTGTGTAGCGCCTACAGATAAAGGTCCGTAAGCAATATAACTATGTCCTGTAATCCAACCAATGTCTGCAGTACACCAAAATACATCCTTCATGCGAATGTCAAAAGTCCATTGCAT
>DAIQPR010000100.1:1618-8749 GCA_036787315.1 Polynucleobacter sp.
ACACCTTTTGGTTTTCCAGTTGATCCAGAGGTGTATAAAACAAATAAAGGATGTTCGGACTCAACCCACTCAGGTTCACAACTTGTTGGCTGACAAGCAACAAGATCATGCATCCAGTGGTCTCTTCCAGTTGTAAAAGGTACATCACTTCCAGTGCGCTTATACACAATCACATGCTGAACAACTTTTCCAGCACCGAGAGCTAAAGCTTCGTCTACAACTGTTTTTAATGGTAATTTTTTTCCACCACGCATTTGCTCATCAGCAGTGATAACTACTGTTGCACCTACGTCAACAATTCTTTCTTCTAGAGACTTTGCAGAAAAGCCTCCAAAAACTACAGAGTGTGTCGCACCAATTCTTGCGCAAGCCTGCATTGCCACAATACCCTCAATAGACATTGCCATGTATAAAACTACACGATCACCTTTTTTAACACCAATGCTCTTAAGTCCATTGGCAAATTGGCAAACCCTACTATGTAATTCTGAATAAGTAATATTGGAGACTTCACCGCTATCTGATTCAAAAATAATGGCTGTTTTTTTACCTAAACCAGCCTTGATATTTTTATCTAAGCAGTTATATGAGGCGTTAGTTGTGCCATCTGAGAACCATTTATAAAAAGGTGCGCTAGATTCATCTAAAACTTTCTTAAAAGGCTTTTTCCAAAATAAGTTTTCTTTCGCAAGTCTTGCCCAAGTTCCATCAAAGTCTTTCTCAAATGATTTACACATTGCCTTGTATTGGGCCATACTGCTGATTGCCGCTTGCTTTGCGAATTTCTTAGGCGGTGGAAATACTCTGTTTTCAACCAAGAGTTGCTCAATTCCAGACATTTGTTCTCTCCTCGTAAAAGACTATTACGTTGCTTTAAAAATTACTTTTGATTTGCTAATGTATTCTATAAATTACTATTTTTATTATATATAAATGACAACTATATAATTTTGATTCTATATATAAGGTTTACCCTATAAAATAGTGATGATGTAATCTGTTTTCTAATTATCCGAGAGACTCATAAAATGACAATTATTCGCCAAGAAGACCTCATCCAAAGCATTGCAGATGGTTTTCAATACATTTCATATTACCACCCCATCGATTTTATTCAAGCTTTAGGCAAAGCCTATGATCGAGAAGAGAGCCCTGCTGCAAAAGACGCTATCGCGCAAATTTTAACCAACAGCAGAATGTGCGCCGAAGGCAAACGTCCTATCTGCCAAGATACAGGTATTGCTGTTGTATTCATTAAAGTTGGGATGAATGTTCAGTGGGAGGCCACGATGAGCCTCGAAGACATGATTAACGAAGGTGTTCGCAGAGCTTACGGCGATTCCCACAACCCGCTTAGAGCATCCATCCTTCGTGACCCAGGCGGAAAGCGTACCAATACAAAAGACAATACTCCTGCCGTCATTCACTATGAAATCGTTCCAGGCGATGGTGTTGAAGTCATTTGTGCTGCAAAAGGTGGTGGATCCGAAAACAAAAGTAAGCTAGTTATGCTTAATCCGTCTGACTCTATCGTTGATTGGGTCCTTAAAACTATCCCAACAATGGGCGCTGGCTGGTGCCCTCCTGGTATTTTAGGAATTGGTATCGGTGGCACCCCTGAAAAAGCAATGCTTCTTGCCAAAGAGTCTTTGATGGATCCTGTAGATATTTATGATCTCATTGAACGTGGTCCTAAAAACAAACTCGAAGAACTTCGCATAGAGTTGTTCGAAAAAGTTAACGCTCTTGGCGTTGGCGCACAAGGATTAGGTGGCCTAACCACTGTTGTTGATGTAAAAATCATGGATTACCCTACCCATGCAGCATCACTTCCAGTAGCAATGATCCCAAATTGCGCAGCTACTCGCCATATCCATTTCCATTTAGATGGCAATGGACCAGCTCATTTACCTATCCCTAATTTAGAAGACTGGCCAGATGTTGCTTGGAAACCAGATACTGAAAAATCTAAACGTGTTAATTTAGATACATTAACCCCAGCAGAAGTTGCTAGCTGGAAAGTTGGCCAAACTCTTTTACTGAATGGCAAAATGTACACAGGTAGAGACGCTGCTCATAAACGTATCCAAGAGATGCTCGCTAAAGGCGAAAAATTACCTGTCGACTTTACTAACAAAGTTATTTATTACGTTGGTCCAGTTGATCCAATTGAAGGTGAAGTTGTAGGACCTGCAGGCCCAACAACCTCGACTCGTATGGATAAATTTACAGAAATGATGCTTGGCCAAACAGGTTTGATTTCAATGATCGGTAAAGCAGAAAGAGGTCCTGGCGCTATTGAGGCAATTAAAAAACATGGCTCAGCCTACTTGATGGCAGTTGGTGGTGCCGCTTACCTTGTTGCAAAAGCAATTGAAAAGGCTAAAGTTGTTGGCTTTGCAGATCTAGGAATGGAAGCAATATACGAGTTTGAAGTTAAAGATATGCCAGTGACTGTTGCTGTTGATTCTCAAGGTATTTCAGCTCACCAAACTGGACCTCGTGAATGGCAAATGAAAATCGGAAAGATTCCTGTCACCGTTGCTTAAATTATTCCACCTTCAGGATTAAATCGATTGTCTATCGTTGGAGTGTTTGACTCGGGAATTGGGGGCCTCTCAATATTGAATGAGGCCCTTATTCAAGCACCTCAACATCACTACCTATACCTTGCTGACTCAGCCAATGCTCCCTATGGAGAAAAATCATCTGATTGGGTTTCAGATCGAAGTTTGAAATTATGCTCATGGTTGGTAGATCAAGGTGCACAGAGTGTTGTAGTTGCTTGCAACACAGCGACAGCTCAAGCTATTGCTCGCATTCGTGAAAAATATCCGAATATTCCTATCATTGGAGTTGAGCCTGGAATAAAGCCCGCATCAAATCTTAGTAAAACTAAAGTCGTAGGTGTTTTGGCTACACAAAGTACTTTAAATAGCGAAAAATTTAAACTACTTCTCTCAAGCCTTACTCAAGATTGTGAATTTATTCAACAAGCTGGGCATGGTTTGGTGCCTTTAATCGAACACGGAATCCTCGAGGGTGATGAACTATCTCAACTTTTACATCAATATATTGACCCAATGATTTCAATGGGTGCAGATACTCTCGTCTTGGGTTGTACCCACTACCCATTTTTACAAGAGACAATCAATAAGTTGTTTCGAGATCAACTGCAAATAATTGATACTAGCCAAGCTGTAGTTCGCCAATTGAATCGATTTATTAAAGATGAAGAATTGATTAACTTAGGTTCTTTAGATTTGTACTCCACAATAAATGGCGACTCTCTATTGCAACTTGCGAAAAAATTATTAAGTCAACATTTTCAAAAACCAGCTCTAGCATATACAGTATCCATCTAAATGTTGATAACCCTTAGAGATCTTTCTATTCTGGCAATTGTAATAGGGATTCATGTTTTTTTATTTTTATATAGTCTCCAAAATGCACCCAATAAAAATAAAGAGATAGATATTTTGCAAGCCGAAGTTATAAATTCTCCGCCACCTCCAACGCCTAAACCTTTACCAACACCACCAACCCCAAAAACTCCTCCACCGAAATTAATGAGCGTTGCACCTGCACAAAAATCTCCATCATCAAAACAAGAAGAGTTGACTAAACCTATTCAAGCTCAAAAGTCTGAACCGATACTTCAAAACAAAAGCGAAACAAGCTTGTCTAGTGAGAGTTCCAGAACACCAGATCCAATATCAAACACAAGCAATGCAAAATCTAACTCACCAACAGGACTTGATGCAGGTAAAGTTGAGCTCAATCAACTTACTATGATTTACCGACCAGAAACTGAACTTTTTTATCCTCGCTTATCAAAAGATATCGGTGAACAAGGCATTGTGGATGTTCAACTTTTTATTAATGAATTAGGCGAAGTCAAATCAGTCAACATTACTCGTTCAAGCGGCTATGAAAGATTAGATAAAGCAGCAGCACAACTAGCTTCAAGAGTAAGGTTTAAACCCTATTTAATGAATGGAGTTCCTAGCAAAGTAAATGCTGGAATTTCCATAAAATTTCAACTAAATCGATAATTTGAGAAAATAGAACTATGAATACTAATAATGAATCAGAATTTGGAATCTCGCATCTATGGCTTCAAGGTGACACCGTTACCCATATCGTGGCAATACTATTGCTTCTGATGTCTATCGGATCATGGTTCATTATCATTAACCGTTTTCTAAATCTATATCAAATAAAACCTCTAATTAAAGAAACTGTTTTGTTTTGGAAAAAGACCTCTTGGCAAGATGGTCTAAACAGCTTTTCTATCCCAGAAAAAAATCCTTTTTATCAACTCGCAGCTAAAGCTCACTTTGTAATGCAAGAACGTCAACTGGGTGCTAGCTCTGCGAACAGCTTGCCACTTGCAAACAACATCGAAACTGAAAACTGGTTATCTAGTAACTTAAAAGCTGAATTAGATACTGTCATTGCTGATCTACAAAAAGGTCTTGCTTTTTTAGCCTCTACAGGTGCGACAGCCCCCTTCATTGGCCTTTTTGGGACCGTATGGGGAATCTATCATGCCCTCATGACGATTGGCACCTCTGGCTCTGCATCCATTGATCAAGTAGCTGGGCCAATAGGAGAAGCTCTTGTCATGACAGGTCTAGGCCTAGCTGTTGCCATACCTGCAGTACTTGGATATAACGCTCTTACTAAATCGAATAAAGATCTTTTATTGCATCTTCGAAGATTTAGTGATGATTTGCACACCTACTTAACTCAAAACGAGAGGCCTTAATCATGGCTTTTTCCTCTCCTCAAGGTGATGATGATTCTGGCCTCATGGCTGAAATTAATATGACTCCTTTTGTTGATGTCATGCTTGTGCTTTTGATCATTTTTATCGTTACTTTACCTGTCATTCAACATTCTGTAAAAATCGAGCTACCCAAAGCAGCAAGCACTGCAAGTAATAGCAAACCAGAAACAATCCAAGTCTCAATTGATAGTAAGGGGCAAATTTTTTGGAACTCTACGCCCGTAACTTTAGATGAATATATTGCAAAGGCTAGAGAAGCTGCTGCTCAAGAACAAATACCTGAAGTTAACTTGCGCGCAGATAAGAAAGTAATGTATGACTTAGTAGCCCAAGTGCTTAGTGCAAGCAAAAGAAATGGATTAACAAAATTAGGTTTTGTTACAGAAGCGCCCTAATCTTTACTGAACCTTGATTTCAGTGGCGGATACTACGCTTCGCCATTGAATTAACTCCTTACTTAAGATTTTTTTCATCTCTGAAGGAGTTGTTTGATATATCTGAGCCCCTTCCTTCAGAAGTCTAGCCTTTAAGGGATTTTTATTGGCAGCCTTTTGGATTTCTTGATTTAGTTTAAGAATAATATCGTTAGGTGTGCCAGCAGGCGCAACAACACCCCACCAAGTGGTAATTTCAAAACCAGGTATCCCTGATTCAATAACAGTAGGCGTATTCGGGAAAAGAGATGATCTTTTTTCACTTGTCATAGCAAGCAATGTAACCCTCCCTGTTTCAACATATTGCAAGATGGTAGGAATGGTTGCAAAAAATACTTGCACACGTCCTGCAAGTAAATCCAAAGTAGCTGGGCCACTTCCTTTATAAGGAATATGCGTCATTTGAATATTCGTTTTTTGTTCAAATAACTCGCCAGACAAATGATTAATACTACCCAATCCAGCTGAACAAAAATTAATCTCTCCAGGAGATTGTTTAGCTTTTTGCACTAACTGATTAATTGTTTTTAAGCTCGATTCTTTATTAGCAACAACCATTAGAGGCCCACGCCCTAAAAGAGAAATAGGGGCAAAATCTTTATCAACATCATATGTAGGGCTAGTTTCTGTGGCAGAGTGAGTAACGAAAGTTGAGGTTACAAAGAGTAATGTATAACCATCAGGTTCTGCCTTAGCAACATACTGCGCACCAATAGCACCGCCACCACCTCCACGATTATCAACTATGATGCTTTGTCCTAAACCCTCAGATAAGTTTTTGGCAAGATCTCGCGCAATACTATCTGTCCCTCCCCCAGCGACAAATGGAACTACTAATGTGATGGGTTTATTCGGATAAGTCGCCGCGAAAGAAACGGAAAAAAAAGACACCAAAAAAGGCGTTACTAAAAATACTTTAAATTGACTCAATAGCATTACCTTCTCTCTAAAGATTTGATTTATTTAACAAATTTAAAAATAAAATCCTCTGGCACAACATCCCCTGTTTGAGAAGAGTGTTTTTCTTTTGTATCTTGGGGGCTCTTTAGAAAATCTCCTTCAGCGACCTTTTTAAATCCAAGCTTCTGAAAATCCTCCAAAACAGATGCGGGATCGATACGATGCAAAGTTTTTGTAACAGCTTTGCCTGCACCATCCTTTGCTGAATGATCTCTAACAATCAAAATACCATTAGGTTTTAACAAATCATAGATACGCTGATTTACCACTTCAATCTCTGGTTTAACATTAATCATGTCATGATATGAATTAACGATAGTGATTAAATCAAATGATCCATTTGGCTCACTAGTTAATTCATCCAAAGCGGATACGATTGGATAAATATTAGTCTGAGCTTGTTTGCTTACTCGTTCTGTCAAAGCCTCGTTAGGCTTAATATTCATGGCATAAACATTACCAGTAGGTGCTACAGCCAAGGCTAAAAGTTGGGCGGTATTTCCAGGGCCTGAAAATATGTCTAAAACCTTCATTCCGGGTTTGGGTTGAATAAAAAGAAGCATTTGCATTGGCATTCTTTTGCTATCAAGCTTTCTATCTTGTTCTGTTCTAAGTGGATTATCAATAATGGCCTTAAGATCATTTTGACTCTGTGCTTGTGCGGAGTAAACAATAGATAAGCCCATCAAAATACCTAAAAATACTTTGCAAAACTGAAGCTTATTTTTATACATAGAATCCCCTAGAGCCGAGTTATTAATCGTGTTTGATAAATGCTCATCCCCCGATTATGGTGAAGAGCCGAACAAATATTCGAATCAATACCCTTCTAGGAATATAAATCAAATATGTGATTAAAGGTTTATCTTGAAGGAATCTTCAATAAGAAATGGTGCCCGAGGCCGGAATCGAACCGGCACGCCTGTTTTATAGGCGGCAGATTTT
>DAIQPR010000101.1:0-8720 GCA_036787315.1 Polynucleobacter sp.
GGGCATTAACGATTACTGATCCGTCTGACTTTAATAAAATCGCGCTTCATGTTAATCAAAGAAATAGTTGTGGTTTAGCAAACGTTTTGATACAAGCTCATGAATACCCTAAAGCATTACCGCCAAGGGATGGGGTATATATTAAAAATCGTTTTAGAAACGCTTTAGGTTTCGAGCCTTTTTAATTTTTAGTGAGCAGTGTAACCACCATCGATCAGAAGGTCAGAACCTGACATAAATTTCGATGCGTCACTTGCAAGGTAAACTGCTGCCATAGCGATTTCATCAGGTTGACCAAGTCTACCAACTAAATGTAGTGGAGCGAGTTCCTTGCGGGCATTTTCGAAAGTGCCAAAACGCAATAACATCCGATCAGTTTCAATCGCTCCAGGTGATAAGGTATTCGTACGGATGCCTTCAGCAGAATGATCGACAGCCATTGCTCTTGCTAAATTTAATAAACCGCCTTTAACAGAACAATAGACTGCGCGAGAAGAAGTGCCTACTCTGCCGAGTTGTGAAGCAATATGAATAATAGAGCCCCCATTATTCTGGCGCATATGCGGTATGGAATGTTTGCTCATTAAATAAGCACCTGTTAGGTTTACAGAAATAACTTTATTCCATTCTGCTAATTCATAGTCAGCAACTGTTCCACTTGGATCTTTGTAAGCAGCACCATTCAGTAAAACATGCAGCCCAGCATTGAAATGTTTAACAAGTTGGTCAACTCCTTGCTGAACAGAATTTTCACAACTCACATCCACTAAAAGTCCTATCGCTGTACCGCCAGCAGCGTTGATTTCAGTAGCAGTTTTTTGTGCATTTTCAAGTTGCAAATCGAAGCATCCCACTTTTGCGCCTGCAGCTGCAAAAGCTAAAGCAATTGCTTTACCAATTCCTTGACCAGCACCCGTTACGATTGCAACTTTATTATCTAGTGAATAGTTATTTAAATATGGATGCATGCTCAATTCCTTTGAGTAGATTAATTGCCTAGGTACGCCTCTTTTATTTTGGGGTCATTAATGAGATCTTTGCAATCGCCGCTCATTAAAATTTGTCCAGTTTGTAAGACATAAGCACGCGATGCTGTCGATAATGCATAGCGGGCATTTTGCTCTACAAGAAGAACACTTGTCCCCTCGGCATTTATTTCCTGAATTGTTTTAAAAATATCTTGAACAATAATAGGTGCAAGTCCAAGAGATGGTTCATCCATACAAAGAAGTCGCGGTTCTGACATTAACGCTCTACCGATCACTAACATTTGTTGTTCACCTCCAGATAAAGTTCCAGCATTTTGCTTTGCACGAACTTTAAGTTTTGGAAACATGGTTACCATTTTCTCAATTAAGGAATTAAATTTTGCACGGTTGTTACGAAATTTATAGCCACCCATTTCTAAGTTTTCCATAACCGTTAGGTATGGAAAAACATGTCTACCTTCTGGTACGAGAGCGATTCCTAATTGATTTCTTTCAAAAGATGGCATTCTTGTAATATCTTGTCCATCGAAAGTGATTTTTCCTGAGCGAGGATACATTGCTCCTGCAATTGCCCTCATAGTGGTTGATTTTCCAGCACCATTTGAACCAATTAATGTAACAATTTCACCTTCATTTACATAAAAACTAATTTGTTTACAGGCAGCAACATCGCCATAAGCGATTTCTAAATTATCTGCTTCGATTAGCTTATTCATGTGCTACCTCGATTTCTGCACCAAGGTATGCAGCGATCACTTTTGGATTTGACTGAATTTCAGAAGGCTTACCGTCAAAGAGATATTCTCCATGATCCATCACAAAGATTTGGTCAGCCACGTTCATGACAAGTTTCATATTATGTTCAACCACAACAATCGTAATTCCTTTATTTTTAAGACTAATTAGTCGATCCATTAAAAATTGAACTTCAGTATCGTTAAGACCTGCTGCAGGTTCATCCAACATAAATAGCTTTGGACGTGTTGCTAGAGCACGTGCTATTTCGAGGAGTCGTTGTTGACCATAGGCGAGTGAGCCAGCCCTGTCATATGCACGGTGTTCAAGACCAACAAATTTAAGTAAATCAAGAGCTTCTTGTTGGCAATCAAGACGGTCTTTCTTAAATGCTTTACCTGGGATGATGTATTCCCAAAGAGGGATGTGATGATGAATGTGAAATCCAGCAATGACATTATCTAAGACAGAAAGTTGTTTAAATAATCTAATTTTTTGAAACGTTCTTGCAACACCAAGATGAACTCTTTGATGAAGACTGAGAGAAGTTACATCCTTTCCTTCAAATTGAATACTGCCATGTGTTGGAAAGTAAGTACCCGATAAAAGATTTAATGTAGTTGATTTACCTGCGCCATTAGGACCAATGATTGCTTGAATCGTATTTTTAGGTATTTGCAAATCAATACCATCAACCGCTTTCACACCGCCGAAGTATTTACACAGACCTTTAACTTCTAGAATATTATTCGACATAATTAGTTACTTGAGGGTGTAGTAGATGTTTTTTTGTTGATCAATGATTTGAAGCCTTGAACGATTCCGCCAGGCATAAATAAAATCACTAGGGTTAAGGTTAAGCCATATACCAAAAGTCTTGCATCCCCGATATCTCTTAGAACCTCTGGGAGTAAGGTAAGAACTATAGCTCCAATCACTGGGCCAATCATCGTTCCCATTCCTCCGACGATGACCATTGCAAGATAGGTAAATGATTCGACCACAGCAAATGAATCTGGAACGAGTGTTCCAACAAAGCTTGGATAGAAAGAACCTGCCAAACCAGCAATAGCAGCACCAACACCAAATGAAAATATTTTCCAAAGCTTTGTATTGATACCTAATGAAGCAGCAGAGACTTCATCTTCTCTCACAGCTCTTAGGGTTTCACCAATTGGCGATCGCAAGATATTGTCCAAGAAAATGTAGACCAATACTGCAAAAATAGACACTAAATAAAATAGATTTACTTGATTATTAAATTTAATCAGTTTGCCAAATATGGTCATTGCAGGAGGAGGAGCGATTCCATAAATTCCGAGAGGCCCGGATGTCATGCTATCCCAATTTAATAAAATTTGATGCAATATCACTGCAAAGGCCATGGAGGCGATAGCGAGATAATGTCCCTTGAGGCGTGTTGCAAAAAATGCCAACAAAATTCCAATTACACCTGCCATCATTGAACTTGCAACCATTGCTATCCAAAAATTAAAACCGGCTTTTTGGATTAGTAATGTTGTGGCATAAGCGCCGACGCCAAAAAATCCTGAATGACCAAGGTGTAATTGACCTGTATAACCCAAGATTAGATTCAGAGACATCGCCAACATAATATTTAAAACAACGGAGATGAGGATACTTTTCCAATAAGCGGAGCCGCCTACAAGCATAGGTATTACTGCAATAGCAGCAAAGACTAAAGCGAACCATACCCAGCGAGGTAATGATGATTTTTGGGATGCTTGATTAGACATTTTCTTCTTTCTTTTCAGCGATTAGCCCAGTTGGACGAACTAAAAGCATGACTAACAATAATCCAAATACGACTAAGTCAATAACTCCAGATCCGAGGTATTGGGTTGTAAATGCCTCAATTAAGCCAACAAGTAGCCCTGCAATAATCGTGCCTTCCACATTGCCAAAGCCACCAATAATAACGATGGCAAATGCCTTAACCACAACCGATGCACCAGCAAAAGGTGTTAACACAAGTATTGGTCCTAACATCGCGCCAGCCATACCTGCCATAGCAGAAGCGATGACGATGGTTAACATAATTAAAAATGCTTGATTAATACCCATGAGACCAGCTGTTTCACGGTCTTGTGAAATCGCACGCAGAGCTTTACCAGTAAAGGTAAATTTCATGAATGCGTATAAGGCTGCGATCGCTGCTGAAGCAACCAATACAACTAAAAGGCTTTGTTCGGTAAAGAAAATTTTTCCGATACGAATTGCATCTGCATAAGGGGTATCGTACTGATATGGCACTGGTCCGAAGAATAATAAAGAGCCATTTTCTAAAAGAATTGAAGCACCAATCGTTGCGATTAAGGGCCTTAGTTCGTCCCCTCTATCTCGAAGTGGCGCAAAAATAGTAAGGTTGATGATATAGCCTAATACTCCACCAGCTAAAAAAGCTACTAAGATACTGATGAGATATCCACCACCCATCCATTTAACAAAAAAGTAAGAAGCGAAAGCTCCGAGTGTCACAAAATCAGCATGCGCAAAATTAATCTGATTCATGACTCCATAAATTAATGTTAGTCCAAGGGCGACCATCACATATAGACAGCCCATCACAATTCCGTTAATGGACTGTTGAATGATTAAACTCGCAATATCAACCATAAACCCTCTATTTAGTTTGTCTCAAATATAGAATAGCCTAGTAGCAAAAGCTTTCTAGGCTATTTTTTAGAAAATCTACATCCACTCAATTACCAGTTGAGAGTTTTCCAGCTGAGGTCTGGTTGGGTTTCTACGAAGTGAATAACAGACATATTTTGGTTTTGACCATCTTCACCAAAAGTAATTTTTCCTGTTGTAACTTCTACATCCTTCATCTTGAGCATCTCACTACGGATAGATTCTGAGTCCTTTGCACCTTTACGAACTGCTTCCGCAACAATCATGATGGAGTCATATGCATGGGCATTGATGTGAGTTGGAACTTTATCAGCACCGTACTTTGCTTTATATGCCTTTACAAAGTTTTGGACCATTGGACGTGTTTCATTAGGGTCAAATTGAACAATTCTTGTGTAACCAAGTGCAGATTTACCTGCTTTTTGATCAAAGCCCCAAGGCAACCAAATAGTACCGATTTGAACTGCTTTTCCGCCACCACCCTTAACAACGCCTGCTTGTGCTAATGCTTGAGCAATCTTAACTGTTTGTCCTTCGAGGGCTGAGGTTAAGATTACATCTACTGGACCTAAAGATGCGATACGAGTAGCAATCGAAGTAAAGTCATTAACATCTCTACCAAAATCGATTCTTGAAACAACTTTGCCACCTAATAAAGTGAATGTTTTCTCGAATGAGTCAGAAATATCGATACCAGCATTTGTTTTCTCATAGAGTAGAACAGCAGTTTTAGCATTCATTTTACGGATTGCATTTACCGCAAAACTATCTGTTTGCTGACGTGCATTTGGGAAAATTCTGAAAGCATATTTGTAGCCAGATCCGGTTAACTTCATTGTTGCAGAACCAGCATTTAAAAGGGGTACTTTAGCTTCTTCAAGGATTGGAGCAACAGCAAGGGTTGCATCAGAACATTCTTCACCAACAACAATGTGTGGTTTGAAGTTTTCTAAAGTCTTTTTAACCACATTGGTAGCCGCAAGAGGTGAACATTGAGAATCTTGATAATCAACTACAAACTTGTAGCCGTTAACACCAGTCTTATTAAGTTGTTCAATTGCTAAGTCAGTACCTTCGCGACCCATTACGCCGAAATATGAGCCAGGACCAGAAATTGGATACAAAAGCCCAATACGAATTACTTTTTCTTGTGATTGAGCAACTTGAGTAAAACCCATCAATCCAACAGCAATGAAGGGTAATAACCTACACAAACTTTTTAAATTCTTCTGCATAACATCTCCAAATTTACGTTTTGTAATTACAATTAATCTATATGTCTACTTTATTTGAATTAATATTTGTAGACAAGCATTATTTTTGATTCTAATAAATTACATAATAAAGATAATATAAATGACTTTGTTGGTTACTGGAGGCAATGGTTTCATAGGGTTAAACCTTGTGGAGCATTTTTCGTATCTAAAAACCCCCTGCATATTAATGTCTGATAGACCTACTAACAGTAGTGTTTTACAAACTTTACAAAAGCGCATTCCCGACTTTAATTGGATTCAAGGCGATGTCCGAAATAGTCATGATTTGAATGAGATTTGTCGCCGATTTGAGGTAAAAAAAATAGTAAATGCAGCAGCCATTACCGCTGAATTGCCTCGAGAAATTGTCGACACAAGAAAAATCTTTGAGGTTAATTTGTTGGGGGCTGTTGAGGTATTCGAATGTGCTCTTCGTAACAAGATAGATCAAGTAATACAACTTAGTTCAGGGTCGATTTTTGGACACTTAGGATTACATGATTCAACAATCGATGAATTAAATAGCCCAGTTTTACCTGAGACTATTTATGGCATTAGTAAGTTGGCTGCTGAGAGAACGGGTTTGCGTTATCGTAAAACTCGAAATTTAAACCTGACGGTGGTTCGTTTAGGCCTGGTCTATGGACAATGGGAATATGACACAGGAGTCAGAGATACGCTTAGTTTGCCATTACAGCTCTATTGGTTTGCTAAAGAAGGCAAACATGCAATTGTCTACGATCAAATTGGTACTGATTACATATATTCAAAAGATGTAGTTCAAGGTCTAGCTAAAATCCTGGAAAAAGGAAGTTCACCAGAGGGTTTATATCAATTATCTAGTGGACAAGTATGGTCATTAAAACAATGGCTGGATTCATTAAAGACGCATTTTCCAAATTTTTCTTATGAAATATGTTCTGATAAAACACTTTGTAATGTGGGTCTTGTGGGACCACTGTTAAGATCTCCTATGAGAACTGAACGTATACAAAAAGATTTTGGATTCCTACCCGAGTTTAATCAACAATTAGCATTTGCAGATTTTATGAAGCACTATGAAGGAGAGTTATGAGCGCATTATCAAGATTCCGGATATTAGATTTAACTAGGGCTAGAGCTGGTCCTACTTCCACGAAGCAATTTGCTGATTTTGGCGCAGACGTGATTAAAGTTGAGCAACCTGCATCTGGTGGTGAGAGAAATCAATTGAGTGGTGATCGTCATAGTTTTGATATGCAAAACTTACATCGTAATTCTCGATCAATAACTCTTGATTTGAAAAATCCTAAAGCTAAAGAAATATTTTATCGACTTGTTAAGACTGCAGACATCGTTGTTGAAAATTTTAGACCTGACGTTAAATTTAGATTAGGGATTGATTACGAAACCTTAAAGGCCATTAATCCTAGAATTATTTTGGCATCAATCTCTGGATTTGGTCAGGATGGACCGTATGTAGCAAGACCCATGTTTGATCAGATTTCTCAAGGTATGAGTGGCATTATGTCCGTTACAGGTAAGCCAGGATGCGGACCAATGAGAGCAGGAGTTGCAATAACAGATATCACCGCTGGTTATATTGCAGCGTGTGGCATGTTAACTGCATTATTAGAGAGAGAAGTTTCCGGTCAAGGACAGTGGGTACAAAGCTCTTTAATTCAAGCTGGTGTAGCCATGATGGATTTTCAGGCGGCTAAATATCTTCAAAAGGGTGAGATACCAACACAAGTTGGGAATGACCATCCAACGAGTATGCCAACATCATGCTATGAATGTACAGATGGTTACATAAATGTAGCGGCTACAGGACAAGTAATGTGGCTCAATCTATGTGATGCTGTTGGCAAGCCAGAATTAAAAGAAGATCCGCGATTTATTACTGAGCCACTTCGTGTGAAACACAGAGATGATTTGAATAATATTTTGATTCAAATTTTTAAGACCAAGGAAAAAGCATATTGGGTACAACTGCTGAATGATGTTGGTGTTCCCACTGGCCCAATATACGATATGTCTGAAGTATTTAGTGATCCACAAGTTATTTCGCAAAATATGGTGGCTCAAGTTGAGCATCCAAAATTAGGTAATTTGAAATTAGTAAATCAGGCTTTGAAGTTGAATAGAACGCCTGCTGAGGTTAAAACTGCTACTCCAGAGTTAGGGGAGCATACTGAAAGTTTACTCAATGAATTGGGTTATTCGAAAGAAGAGATTTTAGAATTTGTTAATGAAAAAGTTGTTTAAATAGGGAGATTAAGATGCCGTACGCAAAAGCTGATGATGGAGTAAATTTATATTACGAAGAGGTTGGGTCTGGACAGACACTCATATTTGTTCATGAGTTTGCTGGAGACTATCGTAGTTGGGAATATCAAATGCGATATTTCGCTAGGTATTTTAGATGCGTAACTTATTCAGCAAGAGGATATTTACCCTCTGATGTTCCTGAAGATCCAAAGCACTATTCTCAAGAACGTGCAGTTAAAGACATCATTTCAATCATGGATCATTTAGGTGTAGATAAGGCGCATATTTGCGGATTATCTATGGGTGGATTTGCATCGCTTCACATGGGAATTTCTTATTCAGATCGTGTCCATTCTCTAGTTATTGCTGGTTGTGGTTATGGTGCAGAGCCTGCAAAGAAAGAAAGTTTCCAAGCTGAGGTTGAAGCTGCAGCACAATTGTTTGATGATGTAGGCCCTATCGAAGGAGCTAAAAAATACACCATTGGACCAACAAGAGTTCAATATCAAAACAAAGATCCAAGAGGCTTTGCAGAATTTGCCGCTCAGATGGCAGAGCATCCTGCAATTGGTTCTGCTAATACATTACGTGGTGTACAAAAAATGCGCCCATCTTTATGGGAACTTGTGGATGGTATGAAAACAATCACTGTTCCAACGCTTATTATTACTGGAGATGAAGATGACCCATGTTTAGAGCCAGCGCTTTTAATGAAACGTATGATTCCTAGTGCTGGATTAGTCGTTTTCTCAAAAGCAGGTCACACTAACAACATTGAAGATCCAGATACTTTCAATCGTCACCTTACTGAATTTTATTTCACAGTTTTGGCTGG
>DAIQPR010000102.1:0-8603 GCA_036787315.1 Polynucleobacter sp.
TAATAATGGATTATGTTTTTTAAACGCCTAATTTATAAGCGCTTAAAAGTTAAACCCCGTAATTTAATGAATTCACATTTTGTGATTCATATTTAGACAGAAATAGAGTAAAAAAATATGGCAAATACCGCACAAGCTCGTAAACGCGCTCGTCAAGCTGTTAAGCAGAACGCCCACAATTCTAGCTTACGCTCACGCTTAAGAACAGCTATTAAATCAGTTCGTAAAGCTGTAAGCGCAGGCGATAAAGAAGCAGCTGCAAAAGTGTTTTTAGCAGCTCAATCTACTATTGATCAAATTGCAGACAAGAAAATTATTCACAAGAATACAGCTTCACGTCAGAAGTCTCGTTTGTCTGCTGCTATCAAAGGTATGACAAGCTAATAAAGCTTATTGACTGCAAAGAAATCCGCCATTGTGCGGATTTTTGTTTTTTTAGCTTTGATTTAAGGTTTAGTACTAGGTAATTCGCAAATTTCTGTAAGTGTCAAATCATTGTCTTTTGCAAATCCAAGCACAAAATCTAGAGCCCTTGGGTCGATTTCACGAAGTCTCTCATCGACCATTACGCATCTGACGCCATTTAAAGTCTCAGGTCGAACAAAGGGTGAATGAGTGTACCTTGGGTCACCTTGGTCGGATTTTGGTCTAAAAGGGGCCATTACACCGCAAAGGCGATCAATCCAATCGCTAGGTCTAAAGACCTTACCGTTGGAGGTAATTCCAATAATGAGGTACTGTTTGTGGTTCAATTTAAGTCTGTATTTGAATTTAAAAACTAATCATTAAAACTATAGCTGATTAAGATGGCTAAAAAATTATTATTGCACCAACGATTGAATACAATACTGTTTTAGGTAACCATCGCACACTTATGACTCAATTAAAAGTTCCACTTCGTCACTATTTGCAATTTTCTGATTTGAGTTCGGAAGAATATGCTTACATTTTAAATCGTTCTGCAATTCTTAAAGAGAAGTTTAAGGCTTATGAAACATGGCACCCATTGCATGATCGAACGCTAGCTATGATTTTTGAAAAGCATTCAACTAGGACACGCCTTTCTTTTGAGGCCGGCATGTTTCAATTGGGGGGACATGCTGTTTACCTCAATACGAGAGATACGCAGTTGGGAAGAGGGGAGCCTGTTGAGGATGCTGCTCAAGTTATATCAAGAATGACTGACATCATTATGATTAGAACTTTTGGTCAAGAGATCTTAGAGCGGTTTGCCAATAATTCGAGAGTACCTGTCATTAATGGATTGACGAATGAGTTCCATCCTTGCCAAGTTTTAGCAGATATATTCACTTTCCATGAATTAAGAGGTGATATATCTGGGAAGGTTGTTACTTGGGTTGGAGATGCCAATAATATGGCTTATACCTGGTTGCAAGCTGCTCAAATTTTAAATTTTGAGTTTCACTTTTCTGGCCCGGCTGGATATCCATTAGATATGAGCCGAATAAGCGCCGAAGAAAAAGAACACTTAAAGATATTTGCAGATCCTCTTGAAGCTTGTCGTGGAGCGAATTTGGTTACGACAGATGTATGGACTAGTATGGGTTACGAAAAAGAGAATGAAGAACGATTAACAGCTTTTTCGAAATGGATTGTTGATGAAAGAAAAATGAAAGTTGCAAATCCGGATGCTTTATTTATGCATTGTCTCCCGGCACACCGTGGTGAAGAGGTTTCAAAAGAGGTTATAGATGGACCACAAAGTGTGGTTTGGCAAGAGGCAGAAAATAGATTACATGTTCAAAAAGCATTAATGGAATTTTTGTTGTGTGGAAAATTTAACTAATCGGTAAATAAAATGGCAGATATTAATAAGGTAGTTTTGGCGTATTCAGGTGGTTTAGATACCAGTGTCATCCTTAAGTGGTTACAAGACACATACCATTGTGAAATTGTTACTTTTACAGCTGACCTTGGTCAAGGCGAGGAGTTGGAGCCAGCTCGTGCAAAGGCACTAAAGTTTGGCATTAAGCCAGAGAATATCTTTATAGATGATTTACGTGAGGAATTTGTAAGAGATTTCGTTTTCCCGATGTTTCGTGCAAACACAATTTATGAGGGCGAATATCTTTTAGGGACCTCTATTGCTAGACCATTAATTGCAAAGAGACAGATTGAAATTGCACGTTTAACTGGCGCAGACTCAGTTTCCCATGGCGCAACTGGCAAGGGTAATGACCAAGTAAGATTCGAGTTGGGCTACTACGCTTTAGAGCCTGGTATTAAGGTAATCGCACCATGGCGTGAGTGGGATTTGTTATCCAGAGAAAAGCTATTAGCATACGCAGAAAAAAATGGTATTCCAGTAGAAATGAAGCATAAGCAGGGCGGAGCCCCATATTCAATGGATGCAAATCTTCTTCATATAAGTTTTGAGGGTAGGCATTTGGAAGATCCTAACGCTCAAGCCGAGGAGTCAATGTGGCGTTGGACAGTTTCACCTGAAAATGCTCCAGATAAAGCTGAGGAAATTGAACTTGAATTTTCTAAGGGAGATTTAATCGCAATAGATGGCCAACAAATGGCGCCTCATGCATTACTTGCTAAATTAAATGAATTAGGTGGTAAACATGGCATAGGACGACTTGATCTTGTCGAAAATCGTTTTGTTGGCATGAAGAGTCGTGGTTGCTATGAGACCCCTGGCGGTACTATTTTATTGAAGGCTCACAGGGGTATTGAAAGTATTACTCTTGATAGAGAAGTAGCCCATTTAAAAGATGATTTAATGCCAAGATATGCAAGTTTGATTTATAACGGTTACTGGTGGTCTCCTGAAAGAGTAGCTTTACAAACATTAATTGATCATACCCAAGAGAGAGTAAATGGCTTTGTAAGATTAAAGCTTTATAAAGGTTCGGTCTCAGTGTTATCAAGAAATTCTAGTAACACTTTATTTGATCAAAATATCGCAACTTTTGATGATGATGGTGGCGCCTACAACCAAGCTGATGCAGGCGGTTTCATAAAATTAAATGCTTTAAGAATGCGTATTGCAGAAATTGCTAGACGCAAGAGATTACAAAAATAAATAGGTAAAAATATGCAATTTGATAATGTATCTGTAGGAAAAAAAGCAAACGTTTATTTCGATGGGAAATGTGTTTCACACACGGTTACTTTACCTGATGGAACACGTAAATCTGTGGGCGTAATCTTGCCAAGTACCTTAAAGTTTGAATTGAGTACGAAGGAAATAATGGAAGTTGTTGATGGCAAGGCATTCGTTAGCATCAATGGCGGCCCAGAATTAACTTTTACATCCGGTCAAAGTTGGGAAGTTCAAGCTGGTGGTAATTTTCAGATTCGAGTTGATGAACCGATACATTATGTTTGCCATTTTGGCTAATTAAGGACTAGGTAGTCCATCAACTGTTTTTCCTGGCATTATTTGCCTTTTCTCAAACCACTGGGCATTCATCTCTAGAGCATATCTTATAGGCTTGATTGGACAGTGGTTTTCTTCAGTCTGCGCTTTCATTTCTTCAATATTTACAATTTTTCCATCATCTCCAATAAAAGCAATAGAGAGAGGTATTAGGGTGTTTTTCATCCAAAAGCAGTGGCCTGCTTTTTGATCAAAAACAAATAACATTCCATTTTGATCCTGCATAGATTTTCTATACATTAATCCCAATTGTTGACTTGATGGCGTGCTCGCCACTTCTGCCTTGATCACATGTTGAGCAATTTTTAATTCAATGACAGGTAAAGCATCTGCTTGGGATAGTGTGCAATAGAGTGATAAGGAACATATAAAAAGTTTAATCCAAGTTTTGAGCATGAGAATTTAATTATCGAATAGTGTGAAATAAAAGGCTTGAAAATTACAAACTTATAAATATTTTATTAGGCGTGCCACTAAATTTGTAATAATAAGATATTAAATTGAATATTAAGTGTAAAAGAGGTATTTTGCACTCATTTAAATGAGTTCACAGAACACTTTGTTTAAGCACAAGCAGTTTAATAATTAAATCGATATATCAACAAGGAGAGTTTTTTAAATGTACAAGCATATTCAGGTTCCAGCTGGTGAACAAATTACCGTTAATGCAGATTTTTCTATTAATGTGCCTGATAATCCAATTATTCCTTACATTGAAGGTGATGGTACTGGTTTCGATATTACACCTGTGATGATTAAAGTAGTTGATGCTGCAGTTGAAAAAGCATACGGTGGAAAAAAGAAAATTTCATGGATGGAAGTTTTTGCTGGTGAGAAGGCTACAAAAATTTATGGTCCTGATGTTTGGCTTCCTGAAGAGACTTTAGAAGCTGTTAAAAAATATGTTGTATCAATTAAAGGCCCTTTAACTACTCCTGTTGGTGGTGGCATTCGTTCATTAAACGTTGCTTTACGCCAAGAATTAGATTTATACGTTTGTTTGCGTCCAGTACGTTATTTCAAGGGAACTCCTTCACCATTAAAAGAGCCTGAAAAAACTGACATGGTTATTTTCCGTGAAAACTCTGAAGATATTTACGCTGGTATTGAGTGGATGTCAGGAACTGATGGCGCTAAAAAAATCATTGATTTTATGATTAAGGAAATGGGCGTTAAGAAAATTCGCTTCCCTGAGACATCTTCAATTGGTATCAAGCCAGTTTCAAGAGAAGGAACTTTCCGTTTAGTTCGTAAAGCAATTCAATATGCTATCGATAATGACAAGCCTTCTATGACTTTAGTTCATAAAGGAAACATCATGAAATTTACTGAAGGTGGATTCCGTGATTGGGGTTATGAGATTGCACAAACAGAATTTGGCGCTGAATTAATTGATGGCGGCCCATGGTGCAAAATGAAGAATCCAAAAACTGGCAAAGAAATCATCATTAAGGATGTAATTGCCGACGCATTCTTGCAACAGATTCTTTTACGCCCAAATGAATATAGCGTTATTGCAACCCTCAATTTAAATGGTGATTATGTTTCTGATGCCTTAGCTGCTCAAGTTGGTGGTATTGGTATTGCTCCAGGTGCAAACTTATCTGACACTATCGCAATGTTTGAAGCAACACATGGTACTGCTCCAAAGTATGCTGGTAAAGATTACGTTAACCCAGGATCTGAGATTCTTTCTGCTGAAATGATGTTACGTCATATGGGTTGGTTTGAAGCAGCTGATGCAATTATTAACTCAATGGAAAAATCAATTCTTTCCAAGAAAGTTACTTATGACTTTGCACGCCTCATGGAAGGTGCAACACAAGTATCTTGCTCTGGCTTTGGCCAAGTGATGATTGACAATATGTAATTTGAAATTAGTAATCGGGTCAGAATGTAGATTCGATTACTTTTTTTGCTTGCTACAAAAACAAAAAAACCCCTTAAAGGGGTTTTTGTCCAACATCCTATAAAGGATTAACTCAATTAAGCACCTTGGATATTGGTAGCTTGTTTGCCTTTTGGGCCTTGAGTAATATCAAAGGTAACTTTTTGACCTTCTTTGAGGGTTTTAAAACCACTCATTGTAATTGCGCTAAAGTGAGCAAATAACTCTTCTTCGCCATCATCAGGTTTGATAAAACCAAAACCTTTTGCATCATTAAACCATTTTACGACACCGGTTGCCATTCGAACTCCGTTACATTTTAAAGAAACAATCTTGAAGCGTGAAAAACTGTAAAGCTAACACATCTACAAGCCTCGTGTACATAACTTCATACACATACTATGGATTGTTTTCCTTTATCACCATTATGTCAAGGACAAATATGTCAAAAAGCACTAGTATTTGCCCTTAATTTTGATATTTTTTGATAAATTATGAACATTGTGGCAGTTTTAAAGAAAATTTAATCTTAAAACCCATAAAAAAAACAGTAAATTGATCTAATGATTAGAATCTAGGTATGAACTTTAAATTTAGCAAAAATGTAATTCTTGCAATTAATCCAAATCGCCCCCATGTTGAGGATGATAGGACAACAGTTTTAGATCTTGAAGCAAAAAAAGTTGAACCACCTCCTCTGTATAAAGTGGTATTGTTGAATGATGATTTCACACCAATGGAATTTGTTGTGATGATTATTCAGGAATTTTTTCACAAAGATCAGGAAACTGCGACGAGAATTATGTTACAAGTACATATAGAAGGAAAAGGCGTATGTGGTGTTTACACACATGACGTAGCAGCAACAAAAGTAGCGCAGGTTTTAGAAATTTCCCGTAAATCGGGCCACCCTTTGCAATGCATGATGGAGGAAGTATGATTGCCCAAGAACTTGAAGTCAGTCTACATATGGCTTTTGTGGATGCGCGAGCGGCGCGTCATGAGTTCATTACGGTAGAGCATTTATTAAGTGCATTATTAGACAATGCGACTGCTGTTGAGGTATTAAAAGCTTGTGCAGTTAATATTGCAGACCTAAGGGCTCAATTAAAGAATTTTATAAACGACAATACACCTATAGTGCCTGGTACTGAAGAGGTTGATACTCAGCCAACTCTTGGATTTCAGCGCGTGATTCAACGTGCAATTATGCATGTCCAATCTACATCGAGTGGCAAAAAAGAAGTGACTGGCGCTAATGTTTTAGTAGCAATTTTCGGTGAGAAGGATTCTCATGCAGTTTATTATCTCCAACAGCAGGGAGTTACACGTTTAGATGTTGTTAACTTTATTAGCCACGGAATTAGGAAAGATAAAGCAGAGGCAACTAAGCCGGAATCAACGAATTCTGAGAGTGAAGATGTCGGCGGTAATGGTAAAGATAGTCCATTAGAGCAATATACTCAAAACTTAAATTTATTAGCACGACAAGGAAAAATAGACCCATTAATCGGTCGTGAGCATGAAGTTGAAAGAGTTATTCAAGTTTTATGCCGTCGTAGGAAGAATAATCCTCTCTTGGTAGGTGAAGCTGGTGTTGGTAAAACTGCGATTGCAGAGGGTTTAGCTTGGAGAATTACTCAAAATGAAGTTCCAGAAATCCTAAAAGATGCAATTGTTTACTCATTAGATATGGGAGCACTTTTAGCAGGAACTAAGTATCGTGGTGATTTTGAACAAAGACTCAAAGCAGTATTGAAGTCGCTCAAAGATAATGTTCACGCTATATTATTTATTGACGAAATTCATACTCTAATTGGTGCTGGTGCAGCTTCGGGCGGCACGTTAGATGCAAGTAATTTACTTAAACCTGCATTATCAAGTGGGCAGTTAAAGTGTATTGGCGCGACTACCTTTACTGAGTATCGTGGAATTTTTGAAAAAGATGCCGCCTTGTCCAGAAGATTTCAAAAAATCGATGTATTGGAACCTTCCGTTGACCAGACTGTTCAAATATTAAGGGGCCTTAAATCACGTTTCGAAGAGCACCATGGGGTCAAGTACTCTCAGAGTGCTTTAAGTGCAGCAGCAGAGCTTTCTTCTCGTTACATTAATGATCGTCAATTACCTGATAAGGCGATTGATGTCATTGATGAGGCAGGTGCTGCACAGCGCATTTTGCCTAAATCTAAGCAGAAAAAAACAATTGGACGTTTAGAGATCGAAGACATAGTTTCCAAAATTGCACGTATTCCTGCTCAATCAGTTAGTGTCGATGATCGTAGCAAATTACAAACTCTTGATCGTGATCTGAAAAGTGTTGTTTTCGGACAGGATCCAGCAATCGAAGCTTTGGCCTCTGCAATTAAGATGGCTAGAGCAGGTTTGGGTAAGGTCGATAAGCCAATCGGATCATTTTTGTTCTCAGGCCCAACTGGCGTTGGTAAAACTGAAGTTGCTAAGCAATTGGCATTCATCATGGGTGTAGAGTTATTGCGGTTTGATATGTCTGAATACATGGAGCGTCATGCCGTTAGTCGCCTAATCGGAGCCCCTCCAGGTTATGTTGGTTTTGACCAGGGTGGACTCTTAACTGAGGCTGTTAATAAGAAGCCACATTGTGTTTTATTGTTGGATGAGATTGAAAAAGCCCATCCTGATATTTTCAACATATTGCTTCAGGTCATGGATCATGGCACTTTAACGGACAACAACGGTCGCAAGGCTGACTTTAGGAATGTCATTATTATCATGACCACGAATGCTGGTGCTGAGACAATGAATAAAGCTACGATTGGATTTACAAATCCACGTGAGTCTGGTGATGAGATGGCTGACATTAAGAAAATGTTTACCCCTGAGTTTAGAAACAGGCTCGATGCTATTGTTTCATTCAAATCACTTGATGAATCTATTATCCTTAGAGTCGTTGATAAGTTCCTTATGCAGCTTGAAGAACAGCTTCATGAAAAGAAAGTGGATGCGACTTTCACAACTGGTTTACGTGCATATTTGGCCAAAAAAGGCTTCGATCCTTTGATGGGTGCAAGACCAATGCAAAGATTAATTCAGGATACTGTTCGTAAAGCGCTAGCTGATGAATTACTTTTTGGCAGACTTGTAAATGGTGGTTCAGTGATTGTTGATGTTGATTCTGAAGATCAGGTCATACTAGAAATACACTCCGCCGCTGTTAAAGGTAAAGCTGCGTCGACTGAGACGTCAGAGGAAATATAAAAAGAGCCTCGAAATTTCGAGGCTCTTTTTTCAGATGTTTACTTCGTGAAGTTTGGATGCAACTTCTTG
>DAIQPR010000103.1:0-8459 GCA_036787315.1 Polynucleobacter sp.
GACCAACAGCAATCGTTGGTAATCCTGTTTTTTCTTTCACTAATTGAGCAAATGGAACTTGATAACCGGGTCCCACAGGGATCTTTTGGCCTGATGCAACACCACCACTAGAAACGTGAATGTAGGAAATTTGAGATTCTTTCAGACGATTTGCAAACTCAACAGTTTCCTCTGGTGTGAAACCATTCTCGACCCAGTCAGAGGCTGAAACACGCATACCTAGTACACCATCATATACTGCTCTAACAGCCGCAGTAACCTCGAGAGGGAAACGCATTCTATTCTCTAAAGAACCACCATACTCGTCAGTGCGTTGATTTGCGACAGGTGATAAGAATTGATGCAGTAAGTAGCCGTGTGCGCCATGTAACTCTATAAAATCGATTCCAGATCGTTTAGCTCTAATAGCGGCTTGAGCAAAGTCATTTTTAATTGCTTCAAGGCCCTCTTTATCTAAGGCAACTGGTGGATGCTCATGAGACAAATGTGGAATATTAGAAGGCCCAACTGTTTGCCAACCAGTAGGCTCATTAGGGGGAATAGATGCGCCACCTTGGGATGGAATATGACTAGAAGCTTTTCTGCCTGCATGCGCAAGCTGAACACCAACTAAAGTCTTTGGAGATAAAGCTCCTGCCCTTTTCAAATTATCGGAGAACGCTTGTTCACATGCATCATTCCATAGACCTAAACAGCGCGGCGTAATTCTTCCAATATCTGATACAGCAGTAGCTTCAATGATAAAAGCAGCAGCTCCGCTATTCATTAAATTTGTCCAATGTGTCAAATGCCAATCATTTGCAACGCCATCATTTGCAGAGTATTGGCACATTGGTGCCACAATCATGCGGTTTGGTAATGTTAAATCACCAGAAGGAGAAGGAAGATTAAATGGGGTGAAAAGTTGGCTCATATTTAATATTTTTTCTATCAAGTATTGTTTGTGAATATTTATTGTATATCGAAGATTTAAAACTCTCATGCAATCTCTATAAAAACAATATAGAATGAATTATGAAATTAAAACCACTTATCATTCCAAGTTCTGAAATAACGCCTGAAACCGTTTTTTATAAAAGACGTGAGTTAATACAATTAGCTGCTGGAGGCGCATTTGGTTTAGGTATGAGTTCTTGGTTTAGCAGAGATGCTTTCGGGCAATCAAGCAATAAGCTTTCGGCAACTGCCAACCCAGCTTATACGGTGATGGAAAAGCAAACATCTTTCCAAGATGTCACGAGTTATAACAATTTTTATGAGTTTGGGACTGACAAGTCAGATCCTGTCTCTTATGCTTCAAGCCTCATTACCAGTCCCTGGAAAATTAGTGTTGAAGGTTTGGTATCCAAGCCGCGTGTATTTGATATCGAGGATTTGTTAAAGTTGATGCCCTTAGAAGAGCGCGTCTATCGTATGCGTTGTGTTGAGGGTTGGTCAATGGTCATCCCATGGGTTGGATATTCCCTGAGTAACTTGCTTAAATTAGTAGCCCCATTAGGATCAGCCAAATACGTAGAATTTGTTTCTTTAGCTGATAAAAAACAGATGCGTGGTGTTAATAGTGAAGTACTCCAATGGCCATACGTAGAGGGACTAAGACTAGATGAAGCCTACCATCCCCTAACTTTGCTTACATTAGGGCTTTATGGTCAAACCCTTCCAAAACAAAATGGTGCCCCAGTTAGAATAGTAACCCCGTGGAAATATGGTTTTAAAAGTGCAAAATCCATTGTAAAAATCAAGCTAGTTGAAAAACAACCTGCAACCAGTTGGAATGTTGCCAACTCAGGAGAGTATGGCTTTTATTCTAATGTTAATCCAGAGGTGGATCACCCAAGATGGTCACAAGCTACTGAGCGTCGTTTAAATGATGATAAGGGTTTCTTTGCCCCCAAAATAAAGACCTTAAAATTTAATGGTTATGGCGATCAAGTCGCCTCTTTATATGCAGGAATGGACCTTAAAAAATATTATTGATCGATTTGGAAAGCCTTTTGTTTTCTTACTTTCCATATCGCCCCTGATTCGCTTGATATGGTTTGGTGTAAATAATCAATTAAGCGCTAACCCCATTGAGTTCATTACGAGGTTTACAGGAACATGGGCAATCGTATTTCTTTGTTTAACCCTAACTATAACCCCATTAAGAGTAACAACTGGCTGGAATGTTCTAATTAAATATCGAAGAATGCTGGGCTTATTTTGCTTTTTCTATGCCTGCTTACATTTTTCAACTTGGTTATTTTTAGATCAACAACTCGACTTCTCGGCCATATACCAAGATTTTTATAAACGTACCTTTATAACCCTTGGGCTTGCAGGTTTTATCCTTTTGATACCTCTAGCCGTAACATCCACTAAATCCCTTCAAAGAAAACTTGGCCGTTCATGGGCTAAACTTCATTCTTTAATCTATCTTATAGCCATACTTGTAATACTCCACTACTATGTTCATAAGGCGGCAAAAAATAATTTTGGTGAAGTAATTATTTATATCATCATCCTTGGAGCACTTCTTGCTTGGAGAATTGGAAGATGGTTCATTAGGAAAAATGCTCAAAGAAACGCAACCTGACTTTCTCAAAATTTAAGACCACAATTTAATTAGGTATTAAAATGAATTCATATATATGACATCATTTTTACCACCATACATCCCCCTATCAAGAAGTGTTCTTAATCTTCAAGAAAAGGGATTCGCCCTCCTCCATCGTGATGACTTTTTTTCATTAAGTGAGCATTCTGAATACGATTGGGGAAAGTTGGCCCAATCTTGGAATCATCTAGCAGATGATAAATATCTCAAAGATGGTGGAAAGTACAGGAAACGTAAGCACGCCAGTGTCGTTGTTACCGATAAGTCTATCGATGTTCCCCCGTATCGTCCCCATTTCCAACCAATTTCGTATAACGCTCTTCACGGTGGGATGAATAGAGTCTTCGAGCCTTGCGACGATGCTTTTTTAAAACATCCCGCAATGTATGACTTTATGATTCAGTTGGGGGATTTATTTACCCAAGTTTTAACAAAATCGAAACCTACTCTTACGCCTTGGTTTGTTGAAGTTCACCAATTTAGAATAGACACTGCTCATGGAATAGGTCGACCTACACCTGAGGGTGCTCATCGAGACGGAGTTAACTTCGTTGCGGTCTTATTAGTGGACCGTCTTGCAGTGTCTGGTGGTGAATCTAGGGTCTTCGATGCACATGGTCCGCAAGGACAAAGATTTACATTAGACACCCCGTGGTCTTTACTACTTTTAGATGATACAAAAGTACTGCATGAGACAACGCCTATTCAACCATTTGATAGAAGTCATCCTGAAAAATCATGGCGTGACACATTAGTGTTAACCTATCGCCAAGAAGGTTTTTTGGAAGCTAATTCATAGAATGTTTTACCAGTCGACGCCTTGGATGAGGTACTCAGCAATATCATTGCTTTTAGTAACCGTCATTCACTTTGTATTCGGATTTATATTAGGTTTATCCGTCGATGAGGCGCATTACGCTCTATATGCTTTGCACCCAGACTTGAGCTATTTTGATCACCCTCCTTTAGTGGGTTGGTTACAAATATTACCAGTTAAATTAAATTGGACAGACGGTTGGATTCGCCTAGTTCCAGAGCTTATTTGGTTAATTAGTATTTATTTAAATATATTAATCTGCCTTACGATTTGCAAGTCTCAAAGATATTTAATGGGTTTTAGCTCAAGAAAACCCATCATTTTTTGGACAATCTGTTTAAGTTGTTTATCACCTATTCTGCATGTTCTTGCAGTTGCTTTATTACCAGACACCATCTTACTTGTCATGGTACCAGCCATGATATTGTTTACCCTTTTATTACATCAAGAACTTAAAGAACGTCATCCGCGAGATCTCATACACTGGATAGGTCTGGGAATAATACTTGGGCTTTCAGGACTCAGTAAATATACAAGTATCTTTTTTGCAGTTTGTATTCCGATCTGCCTTATTTCATGGCATGGAATCAAAATATTTCGTCGTCCAGGACTATATGTAGCCTTGATCATTGCACTAATCTTGATTACACCAGTTATTTATTGGAACTATCAACATGATTGGATTTCATTTAAATACCAAATAGGACATGGCACTGGTGGTGAATGGAAATTTAAAAAAGTTTTTGTTTTTTTACTCAATCAAATCGTCTCATATGGACTTTTAATACCTATTGGACTGATCTGGTTTTTAAAAAATCGTGAGGATGACAATAGGCTTGTATTAAGTTTTTTTATTGTTCCACTCATTTTATTTGCATATTTTTCTGGTGGCGGTGGAAGCCTCCCTCATTGGACCGCGCCTGCTTGGATTTCTCTCATCCCTTTTGCAGGAATTGGTATTGCGAATGCCTTCGAGGCTCACAAAAAGCTATTAATTCGTTGCTTTATTGCGATTCAATTTTTCTTATGTTCTCTTGGCTTTGTCCTTCTTTTTTGTGGAGGTTTGCCTGGTGTATCAATCGATCAAGATTTAGGAAAAAAGAATCCTATCGCAGACTTATTCGGATGGGATGATGCAGGCAAAAAAATACTTCAAATTTCAAACGAATATCAAGTTAAAAATCTTGTCGTTCAAAATTGGACAATGGCGAGCCGCTTAGCTTGGTATGCAAAGCCCTTGAATGTTTATGTCTTAGATGATCGTTTTGATCAATTTGATCTATGGTTTGGAAAACTTGAAATTGGAAGTGATGCAATATTATTAGACTGGTCTCAAATGTCATTTATAAGGCCGGTTTCAGATGAGGGTTTTGAATCTTGCGATTTAATTCAGAATCAAAAGGTTCAACGTCTTGATAGGGATATTGCTCAATTTGACTTTTACTTATGTAAAAATTGGCAGGGTCATTCAACACCTCAAAGAACTCCCTAATTTTTATGTCTGCAAACTCCACAATGACGAATTCTCAAAAAGGCTTTTGGAGTAAATATGGTCTTTGGATTCGTTTAATCATTTCAATATTACTTTTAACCAGAGCTTTTCAATCCATTGATTGGATGAAAATAAAACAAGCACTACCTTCTATTGCTTATGAGTGGATTTTTGTTTCATTATTTTTATTATGTATTAGTAACGCACTCTCTGGACTTAGATGGGGACAGATTATGCATCATGCGGGATTTATTAAAAATAATCTTGCTTATATAAGACTCTATTTTGCAGGTGGACTTATCAATCAGGGTCTTCCAACCACATTAGGTGGAGATAGTTATAGAGCTATTTCTGCCTATAAAATGCTTCAAAAATCTACCAATGAAGTAAATTTACCAATGAGTTTTCTTGGGGTTTTACTTGACCGATCACTAGGTTTTGCCGGAAATAGTATTTTGGGTGCCATTGGACTATATTTGGGTGGTTCTGTATTAGGTGCATGGGTTCCAAACTTAGGTCTAGTTTTAGTTATTGGTATGTTGCTAGGAGCATTATTGATTGCAGCTTGTCTGCGAATAGAGTTTTCGCAAAAAATTTATATAGGCCTCATGGCTCGGATCAAAATGCAAAATGCTTTCCCTCCAACAAAAGTTGCTTGGGGATTTCCAAACATTTGGTGGCAAATCGTTTTAGCCACGGGCATACATTTCTTAACATTGGCTGCTTACTGGGCTTGTTTAAAAGCCTGTCACGTTGAAGCTCCAATAGAAGCTCTTCTGATTAGCATTCCTGCTATTGGAGTATTAATGCTTGTACCGATCAGCATATCAGGATGGGGACTCAGAGAAACCTCTTTAGCCAGCATGATGGCTCTTTGGGGTTTAGACCCAAGCTTAATTATTTTAAGTTCATTGTTGTATGGAATCACAATCTTGATAACTTTTTTACCAGGTCTACCCAGAATCATTCAAAAGGGCTAACTGACCTGTCATAATATAGCTTATGACAATACGTGTAGACACGATGCGACGCATCGATCATCTTGCAGGTGTGCCTCTGTGCGCAATACTTACCCCAATCGTTTATTTATACGATTTGATACGAGGTCTTTTTCAAAAGCCTTTGCCACAACCAAAACGCATCTTATTTATTGAGCTCTCCGAAATGGGTAGCGCAATTCTAGTAGATCCTGCCATGCGAGATGCAATTAAACGTGGCGCTGAAATATATTTTTTAATTTTTAAAAGTAACCAAGCAAGTCTTGAGCTTTTACAAACAGTTCCTAAAGCACGCATCTTAACGATTGATGCTAGTGGCTTATTTAATTTGATTTCAAGTACTTTCACAACCCTTATCAAAATCCACCGCATTAAGATCGACACAGTTATTGATTTAGAACTTTTTTCAAGATTTACTGCCCTACTAACTGGGTGTTCAGGCGCTTCAAGAAGAATTGGCTACCACATATTTCATGGAGAGGGCTTATGGCGCGGCAACATGTTAACCCATAAAGTTCACTATAACCCACATATACATATAGCAAAAAATTTCCTCTCCCTTGTTCATGCTGCATATTCAAATCAAGATGAAGTGCCCTATAGCAAGATTGCATTTCATGATCAAGATATACAGTTAACTCAAGCAACTGTAACTGATACACAAAAGCAAGAAATTGCACTAAGAATACAAAATTTAATTAAGGATAGTAAGGATCATCTACCCTCTCAAATTATCTTAATTAATCCTAATGCTAGTGATTTATTACCCCAAAGACGTTGGGCACCAAATCGCTTTGCGGAACTTATCCAAGCAGCTGCAAAGGAATGGCCGGAAGCTATTTTTTTGGTAACTGGATCTCCAGAAGAAAAAGCTTATGCTGAAAATGTTATAAAAATGGCTAATGTTCCTCAAGCATATAACTTTGCAGGAATGGTTAAATTTAATGAATTACCTGCTCTTTATCATCTTGGAAGTGTGATGGTCACCAATGACTCTGGACCAGGTCATTTTTCCTCTGTAACGCCATTACCTACAGTTGTATTATTTGGGCCAGAAACACCAGCTTTATATGGCTCTCTTGGAAAATCTATTCCTATATTTGCAGGACTGTCTTGTTCGCCTTGTGTATCTGCGGCAAATCATAGAAAAACCCCTTGCTCCAATAATGTTTGCATGCAAGCTATTACTGTAGATCAAGTTATGGGTGCTATGAAAAAATGGTTACAAGCTTAATCGACCATGATACAAAATGAGGCAGACTCTTTCCCCAAATGGGCCTACACCCTAGCTTTATTTCCACTATTGGTTTTTATATTTGATATAACTCATTCTCAAGATCAAGAATGGTTTTTGAAAATCAATCATTTAGCAAATATTTTTCCAGATATTCTTTGGACTAACTTATCACTATTAGGAAATGGTTGGTCATTGTTTGCAATTACTTTTCCATTAATCTTGCTTGCAAGAAAGGAACTATACGCAGGAATTATTTCTGGAATTTTTACTGGAATCTTATCTAATCTTTGCAAATCTTTTTTCCAAACAGATCGACCCGCTGGAGTCATTGACCCTCAGTTATTCCATATTATTGAAAACCCTTTGCTTCATAACGCTATGCCCTCAGGACATACAATGACAGCTTTTAGTGTAGCTACTGCCATCTTTTTTACAATAAATTCAAATAAAAGAACGAAGTATGTTTTTTTATTCTTATTAGCTACCGCTACAGGTGTTTCCAGAATAGCTGTTGGTGCTCATTGGCCTGAGGACGTTTTAGTTGGCTCATCTTTAGGAATCTTAGCAGGATTATTTGCTGCGCAAATTACGCAATCCATTCCACCTTCCTATTTTGAACTTAATAAGTGGCCAATTTATCTCATTATTTTAGGAAGCTTCATTAGCTTTTATTTATTGACAATGGATAAGATTGATTTTCACCTCAACCAAACCAGTCAATACATTCTAGCTGGAATTATTTTTGTAACTTGGATTAGGTTAATCCCCTTGCTAAAACAGGCAAAGCAAATCTAATTATGTTTAGTTATCGACACGGCTTTCACGCTGGTAATCACGCAGATGTTCTTAAACATATTACCTTGCTCAATTCATTAAGACTTCTTCATAAAAAAGAAACGCCACTCATGTTAATTGATACGCATGCTGGTGCTGGGTTATATGCGTTGAATGAAAGGTTTGCAACCACGAGTTTAGAATCAAATGAGGGAGTTCTTCAGCTTTTTAAATCCCAATCAAGCTTTCCCTTAAGTCTTGGAATCCAAGAATATTTAAAAACAATTCAACACCTTCAAAGAAACGTGGAACAAATAGAAACTTATCCTGGTTCACCATATCTAATGTGGCAACACCTAAGATCCAAGGATAAACTTCGTTTAATGGAATTACATCCAACAGAATTCCCTATCTTGAATGATCTATTTTCTGACCTTCATGATAAAAAGCAAGATATACAAGTCTTGATGAAAGATGGATTCGCGCAATTAAAAGCATTTCTTCCACCTCCTTCAAGAAGAGGATTGATATTAATCGACCCATCC
>DAIQPR010000104.1:0-7462 GCA_036787315.1 Polynucleobacter sp.
GTTTTTATGCAGTCTGTAAAACGTGTTGCACTTCGTACTTGAATCCACGAAATATTTATTTTGATCTTTGTAAAGTTAAGGATTTATTTAATACTTTTCTTGCCTAACATGAGGATAGTATTCAAAATCAATTTAAGGGTTTTCCCTGAAGTTGCGAAGCATAATTTTGATTCTGGATATTTTGAGCTAATTCTTGGGATATTGATGAACGTATAATTTATCGATATTGATTAATATTTAAAGTAGGGCACAGTCATGAGTAGCGGAAAATTACAGTTAAAAAGTCTTCAGGGAATTGTCTCTGAGCAAGAGTGGCAGGCACGAGTTGATTTAGCAGCTTGCTATCGCTTAGTTGCTCATTATGGTATGTCGGATATGGTAGCAAACCACATCACTTTGAGAGTACCTGGAGAAGAAGATGCATTTTTAATTAATCCTTATGGAATGATGTATGAAGAAATGACTGCGTCATGTTTTATAAAGATTACACATGATGGTGAGATTTTATTTAAGCCTGATTTCGGGGACTTAAATTATGGCTTTAATAAACCTGGATATATATTGCACAGTGCAATTCACAAGGCTCGCCCTGAGGTTGGATGTGTAATCCATACGCATACTTATGCAGGTATGGCGGTTTCATCTCTTCAATGTGGTTTATTACCGCTTAATCAAACATCAATGCGGTTTTTAAAAATTGCATACCATGACTACATGGGTGTTGTTTTAGATATGGCTGAGCAAGAGGTATTAGTTCGGGATCTTGGGGATAGTGAGGCATTGATTTTGCGTAATCATGGATTATTAACTTTGGGAAGAACTGTCGGTGAGGCATTTAATTGGATGCATCGACTTGAGTTATCTTGCCGTGCTCAGATAGCTGCAATGTCTTGTAACACTCCATTACAAGAAGTTTCTGAAAAAGTTTTACATGAAACCTATATGAATTATCAGCCTCAAGTGAGAAGACCTTACGGTGTAATGGAGTGGCCTGCTTTGCTTAGAATGGTAGATAGAATGGATCCAAGTTTTAGAGAATAATAGATAGATCAACACAATAATAATTAATTGGGGACAAAATGAATATTTCTTTTAAGAAGTGTTTTTTTATTTTTTTGACAAGCTTGATTGTCATCAACTCTCATGCCCAAACTTTTCCAAATAAGCCAATCACAATCGTAGCTCCATTTGCACCTGGTGGAAATGTGGATATTGTTGCAAGAGCTGTGGCGCAGGGTTTAAGTACTGTCTTGGGGCAATCAGTTCTTGTAGACAATCGTGCTGGAGCTGGAGGTTCAATTGGTTCCGCTTCAGTATCTCGTGCAGAGCCAGATGGATATACATTATTACTTGCTACCACGAATACGATTTCAGTATTACCTTACATGATGAAATCGCCCCCGTATAAACCTTCAAGCTTTACTCCGATTGGTCTTGCGGCAGTCTCTCCATTGGTAATGGTTGTGCGTTCTGATGATAAAAGATTTCAGGATGCTAATGCGTTAATTGCACTTGCTAAAAAAGAACCTAATCGCATTTCAGTAGGTCATTCAGGACTAGGTACTTCAAATCATTTAGCGATTTTAAGAATTGAAGATGTAAGTAAAACAGAATTTAATATTATTCCCTATAAAGGTTCTACTCCAGCTTTGACAGATTTAATGGGTGGACAATTAGATTGGATGGTAGATCAATTGTCTAGTTCCAAAAGTTTTGTAGACTCTGGAAAATTAAAGATCTTAGCGGTTTTGTCTAAAGAGCGTGATCCAAGTATTCCTCAAGTTCCCAGTATTTTTGAAGTAACCAAATTAGAAATAGAAGCTAATACGACATCTGGCCTACTAGCTCCGCCAGGAATACCACCAGAAATCGTGAGAACTTTAAACGTAGCACTCAATAAAGTTGTTAATGATGCAACTTATAAAAATCGGTTAACAGCTGTTGGAAGTATTCCTAAGGGATCTACCGCACAAGAATGGTCCAATTTATTAAATCTCGAATCATTGAATTCGCAAAAACTCTCTCAAGCTGGTAAGTTAAAGGCCGAATAAATTTATGACTGCTATCTGTTGTCCACCAAAAGAAGAAATTCAAAAAATATTATTTACTCCACCTCAAGGGGCGTGCGATAGTCATGTTCATGTTTTTGGACCGTTTGCACAATTTCCCTTGAGTGAGGATAGAAGTTATACACCTGGGGAATTTTCAGCGGAAGATTTTAGAGAGCATTTACGCCGAATAGGTTTTTCGCGTGGAGTATTAGTTACTGCAAGTGTTTGTGGAACTAATAATGGGTCTGTGTTGAATGCATTAGAAAAATACCCTGAGCAATTTCGTGGAATTGTGGTGTGTTCTTCCGACGTAACTGATCAAGAATTAGATCATTGGCACAACTTAGGTGTTCGTGGGGTAAGATTCAATTTGTTGCGAAAAAATGGCCAAGCAGTTTATCGCAATGGTGTAGGTCTGGAAGTTTTGGAAAGACTAGCTCCTAGAATGGCAGAAAGAGGATGGCATGCTCAAATTTGGGTCCATGCTCCAGATTTACCAGAATTGGCAGCAAGATTACTAAAGTTAAATTTACCTTTAGTGATTGATCACATGGGAAGAATGGATACAGTTCATGGTACCCACAATCCAGGCTTTAAGGAGCTTTGTAGATTAGTTGGAGATGGACTTGCTTGGGTAAAAATATCTGGTGCTGATCGAATTAGAGCATCGATTAATTCCTATGAAGATGTTCGCCCATTTGCACTTGAGCTTATCAAGTCTAATATTGAGAGAATTGTTTGGGGAACGGATTGGCCACACATCAATTATTTTGATCCTCTAGCTGTTCCTGATGAAGGTGATTTAACTAATTTGTTACTAGACTGGTTACCTAATGAAAAAGATAGAGTACAAGTATTAGTCAATAATCCAGCCGCTTTATATGGGTTTTGAATTTTGAAGCAATCAAAAAAAATTGTATTTTTGACGCCATCAGTTCCTGCTTTACGTGAAGAGATGCGTGCGTTACTTCCTTTGGGATTTGAAATCGAATTTGCACAAACGAATACTAAAGAGTGCCATCGTTTGTTATTGGCTGATGCTGAATATGTATTTTTAGGAGCAAGTTATTTAGATAAAGAACTCATTGAATCAGCCCCTAAATTGAAATTGATTCAGAAGTGGGGAATCGGTGTCGATAAGATCGATTTAAACGCAGCAAAGTCACGAGGGATTCCTGTAGCTATTACTAATGGATCTAATGCTTCACAGGTTGCTGAGCAAGCTATGCTACTTATTTTAGCAACGCTGAGGAGGCTTACTTATGCTCAAAAAACTTTTAGGGCAGGTCAGTGGGTCAACGCAGAGCTTAGAACTACCTGTTTTCAATTAACCAACAAAACTGTTGGATTGTTTGGGTTTGGTAATATCGCGAAACAATTAGCTAAACAACTTAAAGGTTTCGATGTAGACATTATTTATTTCAGCAGAACAAAAGCTTCGCCCTCAGTTGAGAGAGATTTTTGTGTAAGGTATGTTGAATTTAAAGAATTATTACAATTAAGTGATGTACTAAGTTTGCATGCTCCATTAAATGAAGATACGAGAAACATCATTTCTCATGAAACTATTAGTCTTATGAAACCATCTACCATTATTGTGAATACTGCACGAGGCGAACTCATTGATGAAAATGCATTAACAGCTGCTTTACAAGAAGGTAAATTATTTGGTGCAGGACTAGATGTTTTTCACAATGAGCCACCGCAAATTAGTAACCCACTATTTGCCTTAGACAATGTTGTTTTGACACCTCATGCAGGAGCAAGTGTGAAAGAGGCAGTTACTAGAATTGTGCAACATGGCTTTAGTAATATCGCCAAGTTTGATCAAGGCCTAGAACTTGATCCTGCAGATCTTATTCGGGTTTAATTCCAGCAACTTTAGCAAGTTTTTGTAATCTATTAACCTCAAATTTAATCACATTACCAAGTTCATCTGGGCTAGTGCTCGCCACTAAATCAATACCTTTTTCTGCGAATCTTGATTTCAGTTCAGCTTGATTAATTGCTTTAGCAACTGCTGCATGGAGTTTAAGAATAATTTCTTTGGGGGTGCCAATTGGAGCCATTAAGACATTTAAAGTAACGTCTTCATAGCCTGGATATCCAGATTCTGCCATTGTAGGAATTTCAGGCATTAGTGATGATCTTTCTAGACTGGTGATAGCTAATGCTTTTAATTTTCCACTCTTAACATTTTGGACGCCAGTACTAATTTGATCGAACATCATGGGAACTTGACCACTAAAAACATCCACCATGGCTTGGGCATTACCTTTATAAAAGATATTTGTAAATTTAATTCCAGCACGATTTGCAAATACCTCAGCAGCAATATGGCCAGTAGAGCCATTACCACTACTAGCAACAGGCACTCCAGGATTGTTTTTGGAATATTGGACAAACTCTTGAATATTTTTTACTGGCACACTGGGATTAATCATGACGAACATTGGTACTTTGCACGTAAGAGAAATTGGCGCAAAGTCTTTGATGGGGTCGTAACCTGCATTATTTGAAATCAATGGAGCTGCAAAAAAAGTACTTGAATGAGCTAATAATGTATAGCCATCAGCGGGTGCTTTAGCAACATATTGGGTTCCCACAATTGACGCTGCACTTGGCTTATTTTCAACAATAACTGTTTGCCCCAGAATTTTTGATAATTCATTACCTAATGTTCTTGCAACGATATCAACATTACCTCCAGCTGCAACAGGCACAATAATATGAATTGGTTTATTGGGATAGTCGTTAATATTTTGCCCATTGCAAATTGAACTTCCAAGCCCAAAACATATTAATAGAGATAGATAAAGTAACTTCGATATTAGTGTGTTATTCATCATAGCGAGGATATGCAGAATTTTTAGATTGAGCTTCTAAAAGACGGATCATGGCATGCCATTCCAGAACCCCATAGGGTCTTCGTGTTCCTGGTTGATAAAGATGTGCCGTTTTAGCTAGAACAGATTCGTCTGGGATCACTAATTTTGCGCCACCAGCCATTGCATCTACTTGAGCACGGCACGATAGTTCTAACTGGTACATTGTGTTGAATGCTTCAGCAATGGAGGGACCGCAAGTTAATAGGCCATGGTTTCTAAAAATCATTGCTGAGTGAGGGCCTAGATCGGCAACTAAGCGCTTTCTTTCATCCAGGTCGATCGCTGGACCTTCATAATCATGATATGCAATATGATTTACAAACCGAATCGAAGTTTGGGTCAGGGGCAATAAACCACAATCCATTGCGGACACTGCCATACCTGCTCTAGTATGCGTGTGAATTACACAATTGACATCTGTTCTTGCTTCATGGATTGCTCCATGAATAACATATCCTGATTTATTGATTCCGTAATCAGTAGGCGGTTTAGATAAGATGTTTCCGTCTAGATCAATTTTGACAAGACTTGATGCGGTAATCTCTTTATAAAGAAGTCCGTATAAGTTGATCAAAAAGTGTTCAGTACCTGGAATTTTTGCTGTGATATGGTTGTATATGAGGTCTGTCATGCCATATTCGTCTATTAAACGATAGCATGCGGCTAGTTCAACTCGTGTTTGCCATTCGGCATCACTGACCAAACCTCGCAATGAGGGAAAGTTTGTATCAAATTTCATACATCTCCAATTTTTATATTTTGTTCATATTACTATTGTTTTTTAAATAAAATCAAATTAACTCTTATAAAAAATAAAGGAATATTCATGTTAGCTATCCAAGAACAAGATCTTATACAATTTCCAATGCCTAGTGGGGCCTGTGATTGCCATACTCATATTTTTGGACCTGTAGAACGATATCCTTATTGGAGTGACAGGACTTATACCCCTGCGGATGCTAGTGTTGAGCAATTAAACCTCTTGCATAAAGCTTTGGGAATTGAAAGAGTTGTTATTGTTCATCCGAGCCCATATGGAACGGATAACTCAAGAACTTTGGATGCACTTCAAGAATTGGGTACCAAGGCGAGAGGGGTTGCAGTTATAGATGAAAACACCATAACGTATCAGCAAATAGAGCATTTACATCAATCTGGCTTTAGAGGAGCTCGCCTAAATTTAGAAACTGTGGGGGTATCAGACCCTCATATTGCGAGAGAAAAGCTCAATAAAACTGCGCAGATAATCAAACCCTTTGGTTGGCATATTCAAATTTTTTCTAATCTTGATCTTGTAACTGCATTAAAGAAAGATTTGATAGATTGTGTTGTTCCGGTTGTGTTGGACCATTTTGCTCGTATGCCTATAGATGGAGGGATGGAGCAGCCCAAAATTTTAGATCTTTTTCAAATGCTCCAGTCTGGGAATTTATGGATGAAATTATCAGCGCCACAGAGAACCACCTCAAACCCTGATTCTCAGGGTATGGTTGAGTTAGTTCAAAAATTGTTGACAATTTGTCCTAATCAATTGGTTTGGGGATCTGATTGGCCGCATTCAGGAGCACATTATGGCAAAAAAAGAGTCAAAGAAGAAATTGAGCCATTTCATCTTATTAATGATGGTCATGCATTAAATCGATTATTTAATTGGGTTAAAGATTCCCATTTAATGCAGAAAATCTTAACTGATAATCCAGCTAGGTTATACGACTTTAATTTGTAAAAATAATATGAGAATTTTCCAGCTTTTAGGTATCTATCTGCAAAAGAATTTAGAGTTTTTCATTGCTGCCAGAAGCTGGTCTCCACACCATCAATTTCTGTTCAATTAGTCCAACAAGAGTATCTAATATTAATGCGCAAACCGTTAACAAAATAATACCTGCAATAACGGTATTAATATCAAAAGACCCCTCAGCTTGAAGGATGAGGTATCCAACTCCGGAAGCGGAACCTAGATACTCTCCAACAACAGCACCAACAAAAGCTAAACCTATTGAAGTATGTAAACTTGAAAATACCCAAGAGGTTGCAGAAGGTAAATAAACAGAACGAATTAATTGTTTACGATTAGCACCTAACATTTTTGCATTTGCGAGAATATTGGGGCTTACTTCCTTGATACCTTGGAAGACATTAAAAAACACAACAAAGAAAACTAGAGTGATAGCTAAAGCAACTTTAGACCAAATTCCAAGACCAAACCAAACTGCAAAAATTGGCGCAAGAATGACACGTGGCATTGAATTTAAAGCTTTAATGTAGGGGTCAAAAATGGCTGATAAGTTAGGGGAAAGACCCAGCAGTAAGCCACACATTGTTCCAGCAATGGTGCCAATAGAAAAAGCTAGACATGTTTCTAAAAGTGTAATTCCTAAATGTAGATAAACATCTTTTTCTATAAAGAGCCAATGTATTAATCGATTGAAAACAACTAAGGGCTCCCCAATAAAAAAGGCTACATTTGTTGATCGACTAAATATTTGCCAAATGATTAATATTGCTAGCAAAATCAAAATT
>DAIQPR010000104.1:7472-8413 GCA_036787315.1 Polynucleobacter sp.
GCTTTTCATCACTTCAGACCTTAGAACATTCCAGATCATGGAGTAGTATTCATGAAATTTAGTATGGGACTTGATTTCTGCTACATCTCTGGGCTTGGGGAGATCAATTTTGAAATTTCCAATTGGATGAGAGGCTGGTCCAGCAGACATCACAATGACTCGATCACTCATAGCAATTGCTTCGTCTAAGTCATGTGTTATAAATAGCACTGACTTTTTCCCATCAGGGGTGGTAGATTGGCAGAGTTGAAGTAATTCATTTTCCATCAATTGTCTTGTTTGGATATCTAAAGCTGAAAACGGTTCGTCCATTAAAATAATCTTTGGATTTAAAGCTAGAGTTTGTGCAAGGGCAACACGCTTTTGCATACCGCCAGATAATTGATGCGGGTAACGGTTCCCAAAATTACCAAGACCTACTTTACGTAACCAGTCTTCAGCAATATCATTAATTTCTTGTTTAGCAAGTCCGTGATATTCTAGGCCTAACATAATATTTTCTTTAGCACTTCTCCAAGGCATGAGGGTATTGGATTGAAACATATATCCAGCATGTTGATTGATGGAGCTCAGTCCTTCTCCGAAAACTTTTACATTGCCTTTGCTAGGGCTAATGAGGCCAGCTGCAACATTTAAAATGGTGGATTTTCCGCAACCAGTTGGTCCAACAATTGATACAAACTCACCCGTCTCTAGATCTAAATCTACATTTTCAATAGCCGTGTAGATAGATTGATTATCAGATGATGGGAAACTACAACTGATATTACTCAGAGAAAGTGCTACTGGATTGTTCATACAGTCAATTATTTATATTTCTGATTTGCTTTTATTACAAAAGAATTTGTGTAAGTTTTAGATAAATCAATCTTTTTATCCGCAATTTCTTTTTCAAATTGAGTGAGCATTTTAAGCGCTGTTGCTGGCCCATCATTTGGAAT
>DAIQPR010000105.1:0-8347 GCA_036787315.1 Polynucleobacter sp.
GTAGATAACTCTCGATTGGTCTGCCATAATTTTTTCCGGCCACTTCAAAACCTTTTAAGAGATCATAAGCTCCGATAGCATAAACAAGGGAAGTATCTTGAAACAAAATAATAGTTTGTGTCATGAGTACTGGAATCATGTTTCGAAAAGCTTGTGGGAGAACAATTAAGCTCATAGATTGCTGATAGTTCATACCTAGGGCAAAAGCCGCTTGGTTTTGTCCAGATGCTACAGAGTTAATTCCAGCTCGTATGATTTCAGAAAAAAAGGCTGCTTCAAAAGCAATGAAAGTAATGTAAGCCGACAATTCAGCTCCAATAGGCCTACCGATAATAGAAGGCATCAGTAAGAAAAACCATAAAATGACCATAACTAATGGTATGGATCGCATGATGTTGACATAAGAGGTAGCTATAAAACTGAGTGCTTTATTTTTCGAGCGCCTCATTAGAGCCAATATGGTTCCAAAAACAATTCCGCCTAATGTGGCGATGATGGTTAGTTGAATACTAAAGAAAAACCCTTTAAGGATGAATTTTTCAATAAGATCCCAGTTGTAAAAAGAAAGATCTAGATTCATGATGGTGATTTACCGGAGATAAAACCTGGAATTCTTGTTTTATTTTCAATCAAAGCCATGATTCGATTAATCGAGAATGCCGTCAAAATATAAAGCACCGTGACAGCTAAATACATTTCGATTCCTTTGGAGGTTTCCTCTTGAGTTTGCATTGCAAATAGAGTTAGCTCAGAAATCGACACAGCAAAAGCCACTGAAGAATTTTTAACGATATTCATACATTCAGAGGTAAGAGGGGGAATGACAATTCTCATTGCTATGGGTAGTAAAATAAATCGATATGTTTCCACTTGATTCATACCTAATGATTGTGCTGCAAATCGTTGTCCTTTAGGCAAGGAAAAAATACCAGCTTTAACTTGTTCTGCTATTCGGGCTGATGTAAAAAAACCAAGAGCAATACTGACTAGTAAAAAAGAAGGAAAACTTTTGAGACTTGGGATCATCATAGGAATGACGTGATACCAGAGAAAAACTTGAACGAGTACAGGTATGTTTCTGAATAGCTCAACCCATGCATTAGCAATGAGTATGCAAGATTTATTGAATAAAGAATCTCGAGATAAGGTTCGAAGGGTACCGATGCTGATTCCAATAACTAGAGCTATTAGTAGCGCAAGTAAAGAAACTGAAACTGTCCAGCCCCAAGCTCTTAGTAACCAATCTAAATAGGTCGGATCATTTCCAGGATGCCCAAATTGGAAGTATTCACCAAAACACCTAGGAGAGAATTCCTCTGCATAGGTGCTTTTGCAAAAAATCTGAAAATCAAGTGACATTGATAGCAATAGTCACAATTATTTCTTGAGGTACTCTTCAGCAGGTTTATCGTTGGGGTTTGCCCAAGCATTTTTAGTATTTTCAGAGAGCTCAAGTCCAACGCGATTTCCTTTAGGAGGGATTGGCTCCATAAACCATTGCTTGTAAATTTTTGCAATTGTGCCGTCTTTCATCATTGCTTTGATTGATGTATCGACAGCATTTTTAAAATCAGGATCATCTTTTCTGATCATAATTGCGATGGGCTCAACACTTAAAACTTCGCCAACAATTTTAAAATCTTTAGGATTTTTTGAGTTTGCAATATTGCCTGCAAGGATAGATCCATCCATTACAAAAGCATCGGCACGACCTGACTCTAATAAGAGAAAACTGTCTGCATGATCTTTACCGAAAATCTCTTCAAAATTTATGCCGTTGGCTCTTTCATTTTTACGGAGTAATTGAACAGAGGTTGTTCCAGTTGTTGTAGCAACTTTCTTATTTGCTAATTGAGCAATAGAAGTAATGTTTGAATCGGCCTTTACAGCAATACGAACTTCCTCAACATACGTTGTTACAGCAAACGAAACGTCTTTTTGGCGGGTAGCGTTATTCGTTGTTGAACCACACTCGATATCAACAGTTCCGTTTTGGACTAAAGGGATTCTATTTTGTGAAGTTACAACTTGATATTCAGTTTTAATACTGGTTTTAAGTTTTTTTTCTAAATCAGCAATAACGCGCTTACAAATTTCAACATGAAAGCCGGTATATTTACCATCTCCTAAAGTATAGGAAAGTGCACCTGAAGAGTCGCGAACTCCCATAGTGATCGTTTTCGAAGCACTAATTTTATCTAGAGTTCCAGCAGCATTAGCCTGGGAAAGAAATGACAAACTCAATAAAATGGTAAGCGCAACAGGAGATAATTTTTTGAAGTTTTTCATAGGAGTTTTTAACAAGTAGGAAGGCATTGCTAACAATTTAGCACATTCAATACTTACTTTAAAGGGCTTTTAAATTTTTGGAAATTTTCTAGCTGCCCAATACGTCGTACCTTCTGCACCATATCGTTCTGCATGAGGAGTCAAAGCCTCCATGGTAAACGAATCACCTACTCCAAAATGCTCTGTAACCCCATTTCTTGTTAACCACATTTCACCTTTGGTCACAAGCGCTTGAACAGCAAACTCATGGGTATGGAGTTCAGATACGGAGTTTGCCTCCCAGTCTCTAATAGCAACAGTGTCATAACCATTATCATTAGCTTTTTTAGTAAATTCTTCAAGAGTAGGGTGATTCATCATTTAAGCTCCTTCAATATTAGGTAAATAATTTTTTAACTTTTGCTGCAGTGAGTGGTAAGTCATAGATTCTTCCATTTGTTGCCATTGCTAAAGCGTTTGAGATAGCAGCTCCAATTGGTCCATTCCCTTCACCTACACCGATTGATTTTTCATTGGGGCGATTGATGAGTTCAACATGAACATTAGGAATGTCTTCAAAGCGCAGAATTGGATAATCGGCCCAAGAAGCTGTTTGAATACCAGTCTTGTTGAATTTGATCTCTTCATAAAGAGTCCAACTAGTTGCTTGGATTAATCCACCTTCGATCTGGTTTTTAAAGCCATCAGGATTAATGATGAGTCCAGCTTCTGCGGCTGCCCAAATATCTGTAACGCGGATTTTTCCAGAAGCATCTATTTCAATATCGGTTACAACAGCACAATAAACTTGTAAGTTTTTATATTGAGAGAAAGCCATTCCACGGCCATACAACTTGCCATCTTTTTTCACACGTTTTGGATTGGGCTTCCAGTTCGAAATTTCTGCAACCTTATTGATCACATCTTTTCCACGTTGATTTTGGAGATGTCGCAAACGGTATTCGATGGGATCTGTATTCGCTTGTTTGGCTAGTACATCCATCATTGATTCGATCGCAAAAACATTTGTAAATGCTCCTAGAGTTCTTAATGCAGAAACACGAATCGGCATTTCATTAACCAGGTGGTTATTGATTTGCTGATTAGGGAAGCTATAAATAGGAATTCCGTTGCGATGAGAACCTCCGGCAGGTAATGGAATGTTTGTTACTGGCGATCCTTTTTGAGGCTTTTCCAAGTACCAACTACTAATTAGGTTATTACCTTCTTTTTCACCTGGTCTTGTACTATGTGTATTGCTGTAGATGTCTTGAGTCCAGTTGGCAATATTTCCGCTTTCATCTAGGCTTGCGCGGATTTTTACAGTCATTGCACTGTTATAGGGCTCCCACTTAAACTCATCCTCTCGCATCCACTGAACACGAATGGGTTGGTTCGGAAATTGTTGTGCTACGAGTGCTGCATCGAGTGCTACATCATCAGCACCACTTTGGCCATACATCCCAGAGCCCTCACGATGAATACAAATCACTTTCTCAGGTGAAACTTCCAGAGCTTTAACGATATCTCGTTTTAAAGGATACATACCTTGTGCATGACTAAATATTGTTGTAATACCATCCTTAAGAGTAGCTATGGCGCATGAAGGACCAATACTTGCATGGGCTAGGAATGGTTTTGTAAATTCTCCAACAATGGTTCGTTTACCTTGCTTTGAAGGATCTTTTTTGACACCATGTTCTGTATCAAGATTAGGGGAATCGATCATGGTTTTAAGCCATTCTGATCGGGTATTGGGTAAATCGTTGGGTAATTCCCATTTCGACTGAGCTTTAGCAACATTTAGAGCATTGATGGCTTGCTCTTCACGGTTTGCAACCACTGCAAGAAAGCTTCCATTTTTAACGATTCCGACGACACCAGGTAAAGATCTAATTACTGATTCATCAAAGCTAATTAGCTTTGCTCTTGGAGCTGGTGGACGAACGATGCGAGCGTGAAGCATTCCTGGCAGTTTCATATCTTGAATATAGGCAACACCACCTGAGACTTTTGCTGGAATATCAATTCGTTGTATTGGCTTACCAATGTATTGAAAACTATTTACAGATTTTGGTTTATAGCGACCATCTGCTTTTTGTTGAAGAAGTTCAGACGAAGTTAATTTCCAATAAGTGATTGTTTCACCACTTTTCGTTGAGATTTCACCATCTTTAACAATCAAATCACTTGCAGGAACATTGAGTGATTTTGATGCTTTTTCAACAAGGGTAGCTCTTGCCTGAGCACAAGCGTAGCGTAAAGCTAATCCACCATATTCAACCGATTGACTACCAGATGTTACGCCTTCGTCGGGAGATATTCCTGTAACGCAAGGTAATATGTTTACACGTTCAATTTTTACATCCATTTCATCGGCGACAATTTGGCGAAGAGCGGTTGCGATTCCTTGGCCGAATTCTACTTTTCCAGAATAGACATCGATTTTTCCAGTTGGATCTACATAAAGCCAACTATTAATATTCAGATTATTTTTTAAATCAATTGGTAAGTCTGGAGCTGTGCTATCAGCGATTAATTCAGTGCCAAATGTGAAGCCAATAACTAAACCGGTGCTTTTTAGTAAAAATGCACGACGAGAGTTTTTAAAAGGTGCGTTCATGCTAACTCCTTTGCAGCTGACTTAATTGCTTTGAGGATTCTAGTGTGTGTGCCACAACGACACAAATTACCATTTAGGGCAGTTTTAATTTGTGCATCAGTAGGATTTTTTGTCTTATCTAATAAGCCTTTAGCGCTCATCATCATGCCGGCGATGCAGTAGCCACATTGAGCCGCTTGTTCTGCTATGAAAGCTTTATTTAGAGCTTTTAATACAGGATCGTTTTCAAAGTTCTCAAGAGTAATAACTTCACCTTTGATTGAACTGACTGGGGTGATGCATGAACGGATAGGGTTGCCGTTAACGATTACGGTGCATGCACCGCATTGTCCAGCTCCACAGCCATATTTAGCTGAATTGATATTACAGTCTCCACGAAGTGCGTATAGTAGTGGGGTATCAGGGGTAACATTTACTTCCTGAGATTTTCCATTGACCTGAAGTTGGATGGTCATTTTTGCTCCTTTAATCGTTATATTTCTTACATCATAATATAACTCAATTTACAAAAAATGACCCTAAGGTACTTCCCTAGAGAAAAGTACTATTTAGACTTTTGAAACGTTGTTTCTAGCGACAATTTCACCCCAATTTAGATATTCTTTTTGCAGGTATTGGTTCGCCTCGTCGACGCTTGAACTTGTTCTTGGAATGCAACCCAGCGAAACTAGTTTCTGTTCTACTTCAGGGTTTGACATCACCTTTGTCAGAGCGCTGTATAAAGAGTTAATTTCAGATTTTGGAGTGCCGTGTGGATAAATAAACATGATCCAAGTAGCAGCTGTGAAATCTTTATAACCTTGTTCTATAAAAGTAGGTGTATCTTTATAAACTCCGCCTAATCTTTTGGAGCTACCAACAGCTATCACTCTAAGTTTGCCGGATTCAACATGGGGTCTTACCGCTGATGCTGTTTCAAGAGCCATGGTTAAGTTACCCGCAATAACGTCAGTTAAGCCGGCTACACTTCCACTATATGGAACATGGAGGGCCTGTATGCCAGCACGTCTTTTGAATTCTTCCAAAGCAAGATGAGAAACAGTACCAATACCGGAGGAGGAGTTACTCAGTTGCGCATTTGATGATTTTGAGTACTCAACAAGTTCTTTTAGGTTTTTGATTGGCAAACTAGGGTTGACTGCTAGAACAAAAGGCAAATCTCCAACTAATCCCACAGCATTAAAATCCTTTTGGGAATCATAGTTAATACTTTTATAAATATGGGGATTTGTCGCAATTGCAGACATATGCGCCAGCATCATAACGCTACCATTGTTGTTTGAGTGGGCTAATTGACCAAGTGCAATGCTTCCACCTTGACCTGGTCTGTTTTCAACAATGTAATTATCGTTTGTGTATTGTTGTAACTTTTCACTCAGAAGTCTTGCTACTTGGTCGGTAGCTTGTCCTGCAGGAAATCCAACAATAATCTTAACAACTTTATTAGATGAACTTTGTGCAAAGATTTGTGGAGTGGCAGCAATTGCTCCCATTCCAATCAGAAATTGTCGGCGTGATGCTGGATTCATATTCGTAATTAATTATTTTAGGATGAGTTCAGCGATGATGACAATTGCTGCACCCACACCTGCTGCAACAATTAACCAAGAAGCGGGAACTTTTCCATCCGGCGCTGATTCTGTAACTTTTGCAGCAACAGTACTATTAATAGTAGCTGTAGCAACGGGGCTAGGCGTTGATGGTGATGGAGTAGTTGCCTCTGGTGCAGCTTCTGCAGGAGAAGGAGTAGATTGATCGCTGATTTCTTTATTAAAAGCTTTAAAAAAATCATCGGACATTTTTTTTGCAACACTATCAATTAAACGAGAACCAATTTGTGCAAGTTTGCCACCAACGTGCGCTTGTGCAGAGTATTTCAGTTCTGTGCCACCTTCAACAGCACTTAAGCTTACTGATGAAGAGCCTTTACCAAAACCAACTGCTCCACCCTGGCCTTCAAAAATGAGAACGCATGATTGAGGAGGAACAGCTTCGGTTACGTTTAGTGTGCCATTAAATTTAGCCTTTAGAGGGCCAATGGCAGCTGTAATAACTACCTTGAAAAGATTCGGACTTACGAGTTCAACAGACTCACAGCCAGGTAGGCATTTTTTTAATACTTCAGGGCTATTAAGTGCATCCCAAACTGCTTGTTGACTGGCTGGAATAACTTGTGATCCTAAAATTTCCATAACTATTCTCGCTTTTAAAGGTATTAATTTAGTGTGCTTTTTTCTTCATTGCTGCAGAAGTGTTAACGATTGAGTGCAAGCTTCTTGCATAATCGATAGCTCCAGCTTCATCCATCCTAGCTGCATGATGAGTATATTCTTTTAAGCCTAAGATTGCAGGACGTGGTCTGGATAATAAAGTTGTAATAAAGCTTTCAACATGCTGGCTTAGTTCACTTGCAGGACAAACTTTGCTTGTGAAGCCAAGTCTATTTGCTTCATGTGCATCGATAAATTCTGCGCTATAAGCCATGTATAAAACAGCATTTCTGTTAATGCGATCATAAAGGGCGGACATAACCATGGTGGGCATAACGTTATGCTCGATTTCTGGAATATTAAAAGTTGCAGTATCGCTTGAGAAAGACACGTCCGCTAAAGCTGTAATTGCTGCACCGAACCCCATGACTTTGCCTTCTACTGCAACGATTACAGGAACTTTACAGTCACGAATTGCTTTATAGCAGCCAAAAATTGAATCATATTCGGCACGTCTTTCGTAAGCTTCTGGTGATGGAGGTGGTGCATCAGCATTACGTTTTCTACCGGTACAAAAGTTAGGGCCAATACTACTAATGAGAACTGCATCTGATTCAAGGTGAGCTGAGTCTAATGCTTTACTAACAGCTAATGCCATGGCATCGCTTACTGCATTATCTAAAGGACGATTAAAAGTTAATCTTAAAAGGCGACCGTCTTGTTGAATAATTACTTCTTGCGTCATGATTGCTCCGTTAGTGAGTTGGCTTTTTGAATTGCATTCCAAATTGCATTTGGTGTCATTGGTAAATAATCTATTGAGGTGTTTATTGTAGCTAAAGCATCATTAATTGCATTTGCAATTGCAGCTGGACTACCTAAATATCCTGCTTCACCTGAACCTTTTTGACCAAATTCAGTAAGTGGTGAAGGAGTGCAGTGATCTACTATAGATATTGCAGGAACTTCTGAGGAGCTTGGTAAGAGGTAGTCCATGAAAGTACCTGATAAAAATTGGCCTTCTTCAGAATAGGCAAATTTCTCCATGAGAGCTGCACCGATACCGTGTGCGATTCCTCCGTAAGTCATTCCATGAACAACATCAGGGCTAATCATGACTCCGCAATCATGACCGCAAACGTAACGATTTATCTTCGCTTTACATGTGTCAGGATCAATGCTCACCAATACAACATGTGATTCAAAAGAATGACAGGGGTACATTTGTACTCGACCATGTTCATCA
>DAIQPR010000106.1:0-8337 GCA_036787315.1 Polynucleobacter sp.
CTCTAAAGGCGCTAGACAAATATTACAGGCAGAATTAAATGCATTGGAATCAAATGGACAAGGAAAAATCATTTCTAACCCAAGAATCGTAACTACCCATCAAGTCTCTGCCGTTATTGAGCAAGGTACCGAAATACCCTATACAACAAGCTCTAGGGAGGGCTCTAAAGTACATTTTCGTAAAGTAAATCTTCGACTTGCTGTTATCCCCGAGATAAATTCAGAATTCATCAAGTTAGATGTAGAAATATCTAAAGATTCTCTTGGTAAGCAATTTGGAAATAGTCACGCCATTAATACTAGAGCACTTAAATCTTCACTGATTGTAGAAGAAGGAGGAACAGTAATGATCGGCGGGGTTTTTATCACTGTTGATAGAGAAGAAACTGTACAGGTTCCATTACTAGGTGACATCCCTCTCATTGGACATTTCTTCCAACATAAAGAAATGGTTAGCGATAAAAATGAGTTGCTCATTTTCCTAACTCCAACCTTGCTTGATTATGCTGGCAATCATTAAAATTCAATAAATTTTTGCTTAAGTCTCAACACTGCGTAAAATTGAGGTATGAATTCGGTTCCTAAAAATATTTACTTAATTGGTCTTATGGGAGCAGGAAAGTCAACCGTGGGCAAAATGATTGCCAAAAGACTAGGGAAAACTTTCTATGACAGTGACCATGAGATTGAAAAACGCTGTGGCGTAAAAATACCAACCATTTTTGAAATGGAGGGTGAAGAAGGTTTTCGTAAAAGAGAAGCTCTTGTAATAAAAGATCTAACTCAATTAGAAGATATTGTTCTTGCTACAGGTGGTGGAAGCGTTTTGCTTCCAGAAAATCGACAACATCTGCATGAGAATGGCTACGTTATCTATTTACGTGCTAATCCTCATGAACTATGGATTAGAACAAGGAATGATAAAGGTAGACCTTTATTGAATACTGCAGACCCACAGAAAAAGTTCAAAGAGCTTTATGAAATTAGAGACCCTTTATACCTATCTATAGCCCATCAAACAATTGAAACAGGTAAACCTAACGTGAATCAATTGACGAATAAACTAGTTATGCAATTGGAACTTCAATCATGAAATCCTTAGAAGTTGATTTAGGAAACAGATCTTATCCGATTTATATCGGCGAAAATTTATTACAGGATTCAACTATTTTCGCTAAACACATACAGGGTCACTTAAGTATCATTGTGACGAATCCTACTATTGCAAAACTTTATGGGCAACAGGTTGAATCTACTTTAAAAAATATTGGTCAAAAGGTTGTTCAAGTCATTATTCCTGAGGGTGAAGAATATAAAACGTGGCAGACTCTACAGCTTATTTTTGATGGCTTAATGAGCGCTGGAGCAGATCGTAAAAGTACCATTTTTGCATTAGGCGGTGGTGTCGTTGGCGATATGGCAGGCTTTGCAGCTGCCTCATTTATGCGTGGTATTAATTTCGTGCAAATTCCAAGCACTCTCCTCTCACAAGTTGATTCTTCAGTTGGTGGTAAAACCGGTATCAATCACCCTTTAGGTAAGAATATGATTGGTGCCTTTCATCAACCTGTTGCTGTTATTGCTGACTTGGGAACATTAAAAACTCTACCTCCAAAGGAACTAGCCGCTGGACTTGCAGAGGTTGTTAAGCATGGTGCGATTGCTGATGCCAATTTTTTAAATTGGATTGAGTCAAATATTTCTAATCTAAACGCCTGTGAAATTCTAGCAATGGAACATGCGGTTCTTCGTTCTTGCGAAATCAAATCTTCTGTAGTTGCAGCTGATGAAAAAGAATTAGGAATTCGTGCACATCTTAATTTTGGTCATACATTTGGGCACGCTATTGAGGCTGGAATGGGATATGGTCAATGGCTTCATGGTGAAGCGGTAGGTTGTGGAATGGTGATAGCCTGTGAAGTTTCAAAGGAAATGGGTTACATCAACTCTGAAGAGGTTCAACGCTTAACAGAAATTATTTCGCAATTACACCTTCCTATTAAACCTCCACAATGGTCAGCTAAAAAGTATTTAGAACTTATGGCTCATGACAAAAAAGCTGAACAAGGTGAGATTAAATATATCCTTTTAAAAGAACTTGGTCAGGCAATTGTGCAAAAAATTCCTAATACAACAATTGAAAATGTTTTGTATCGTTTTGGCGCCCTTAAATGAGTTCTTTAGCAGCATATAGTGCCCAAGCATTTTCATCATTGGGAAGAGTTCACCCTGAGCCAGAGGAGCCCAGCAAATCTGGCAGAAATCCATTTCAAAGAGACAGAGATCGTGTCTTGCATTGCGCTGCCTTTAGACGCCTAGAGTATAAAACTCAGGTCTTCCTCAATCATGAAGGTGATGACTTTAGAACCCGTTTAACGCATAGTCTTGAAGTGGCACAAATTGGTAGGGCTGTCGCGCGTCGTTTATTTTTAAATGAAGATCTTGTTGAAGCAATTTCTTTAGCTCATGATTTAGGTCACACACCTTTTGGTCACGCTGGGCAAGACGCTCTTAATGCCTGTATGAAAGACTATGATGGTTTCGAACATAATTTACAAAGCTTATGGGTGGTTGATGAGCTTGAAGAAAGATATCCAAGTTTTGATGGACTAAATTTATCTTATGAAACCCGTGAAGGAATTCTAAAACACATTTCACGTAAAAATATTCAAATTCATCGCGCGTGGCTTGGTCCTCTTGCAGATCGATTTGAAAATAATTTACAGCCAACTTTAGAAGCTCAACTAGCAAATATTGCAGATGAAATTGCATACAGCAATCATGATATTGATGACGGTATTCGCTCAGGACTTCTACAAATGGAATCTCTAAACCAGACTGAATTATGGAATTCAAGACGTCATATCGTTCTTCAAAAATATCCTCAGCTTGAAGGTAGAAGGCTGCGTCATGAAGTCATTCGATACATCATTCATATTTTGATTGATGATTTAGTGAATAACTCTAAAAAATTAATAGAACAACATCATCCACAATCGATAGATGATGTTAGAAAATCTCCTCCTTTAATCGCGTTTTCTGACTCAGTAAAAAATCAGGTCGTGGAACTGAAAAGTTTTTTATTTAAAAACCTGTATCGTCACCCTAGGGTCGTTAACGTTACACAAGAAGCAGCTGAGCAAATTGAATTTCTATTCCAATATTTTTTAAAATATCCCGAAGAAATTCCAGGACACTTTAGAAAAAAAGATAATCTTCAAAGACGCATTGCTCACTATATCGCCGGAATGACTGATCGTTTTGCTAGAAGCGAATTTATTCGACTTCAGTCTAAAGGGTAACTTTAAAATCTATTCCGCCCTGCTTAGATATATACCTTGATACTGCGTCAAAAAACTCTTCACCTGTCTTAGTATCAATCCATTTTGGCTGGCTTTTTGTACCAACCCATTTGAAATGAAACCCACCTTCTTTAGCCGCAACCCACAATTCATGTAAAGGGGTTTGTAAATTGATAACAATTACGGTCTTATTAGGGAATGAAATACTTAATACACTCGCTTGCCTTTGAAGATCAACATCAAAATCTGTTGTTTCAAATAAACGTTCTAACTCTTGTTCTACAACATCAAGAGCATGTCCAGCATAATTTTTAAACTCTGAATCAGTTATTTTTTCAAAGGTGTTTTCACTTGATGATGTCATGATTTAATGGTCTTTTTAAATGGTAAATACATTTGGCTTCATAATATAAGAATCATGAAACAATTTGCAAAATTACATTTTAGTTTTCTTCTTGCCTTAAGTGGGTTACTTATATTTACCCTTACAGCTTGTGGGGTTAGGGGGCCATTATATTTACCTCCTCCGCCAAGTTATCCTCAAAAACCTAGTAAAGAAGAACCAGTAGGTGTTCAATACCCTACAAACCCCACCACCCCATCTAAAGAATCTGTTAAGCCCTAAAAATGACTCCATTACCTAATTTAATTGGTTTTCATGTGCAAAACAATGAATGGTTTGCTGAAAACGTATCACTCACTAAGATTGCTGAACAATTTGGTACGCCATGCTACGTTTATAGCCAAAAAGCACTTACACAATCTTACATGGCCTATGAAAAGGCTTGTATTAGGTCTGATGGTTCACGTAGAGCACGTGTTCATTTTGCAATGAAATCAAATAGCAATTTGGCTATTTTGGATTTATTTGCACAATTAGGCGCGGGTTTTGATTTAGTAAGTGGTGGTGAATTAGAGCGAGTTATTGCAGCTGGGGCCAATCCTGAACTTTGTGTATTTTCAGGGGTGGGGAAATCTATTTCTGAAATTAAACGCGCTCTTGAAGTCAGCGTTAAATGTTTTAATATCGAATCTATTCCTGAGCTTACTCGTATTAATCAAGTCGCTAGTGACCTAGGGAAAATTGCTCCTGTTTCTTTAAGAGTAAATCCTGATGTTGATGCAAAAACACACCCTTATATTTCCACTGGATTAAAAGATAATAAATTTGGTATTGCATACGAATCCGTTCTGCATACCTATCGCGCAGCAAAAGAAATGTCCCACTGCAAAATCATTGGTATTGATTGTCATATTGGTTCTCAAATCTTAGATATTCAACCTTACCTTGATGCTTTAGACCGTGTTCTATTATTAATAGAAGCATTAAGGCTAGATGGAATCAATATTCAGCACCTTGATATAGGTGGTGGCTTAGGAATTGATTATGGCGGTGATATTGCCCCTGATATTACTAAGTTTGCAAACACACTTCTCAACCATATTGAGACAAAAGGCTTTGGAGATTTAGAAGTTATTTTTGAGCCGGGTAGATCATTAGTTGGTAATGCTGGAGTTTTATTAACCTCCATTGAATATCTAAAACCAACTGAAGCAAAGAACTTCTGCATTGTAGATGCTGCAATGAATGATTTAATGCGCCCTGCGATGTATGAAGCCTTTCACCATATTGTTCCAGTTGTAGAAAAAAATATTACCCCTCAAACATATGATGTTGTAGGTCCTATTTGTGAGACTGGCGACTGGTTAGGGAAAAATCGTGAGCTTGCTGTTGATGCTGGTGACCTCCTATTGATCCTCTCAGCTGGGGCCTATGGCTCTTCAATGTCTTCTAATTACAACACTAGGCCTAGAGCAGCAGAAGTCATTGTTAATGATACAGATTGCTATGTCATTCGCGATAGAGAGACCATATCTAGTCTCTTCGCTTTTGAGCATAGATTGCCCAAAAAATAAAAGGGGGTATTAACCCCCTTTGAAAAATAAACTACTTTTATTATTAATGTAATCCGGCAATATAGTCAGCTACAGCTTGCATTTCTTTGTCGCTTAACTTTGATGAAATCGTATTCATTTGTGCATTTTTACGATCACCGCTTCTAAAATTAGTTAATTGGGTTTGAGTGTACTCAGCCCACTGTCCGCCAACACGTGGGTATTGGACAGGGATTCCAGAACCTGCAGGGCCATGACATGAAGCACATGCAGGTACATTCTTAGATGCAATTCCACCACGATAAATGCTCTTACCTAACTCAATAGTATCTTTATTGCGAGCTGTACCAGACTTATGATCCTGCTTTTCTAAATAGGCTGCAACGTTTTTCATATCAGCGTCTGTTAATGCCATGGACATTCCCATCATCACAGGATTTGCACGCTCGCCAGATTTAAAATGTGCTAACTGGTTGTAGATGTAAGTCGCATTTTGTGCAGATAATTTTGGCCATGTACCTGAACCACTATTACCATTTGCTCCGTGGCAACCAACGCAAGCAGTTATACCGCGTGAGCTATCGCCATTAGAATAGAGTGCCTCACCAGCTGAAACATCAGGCTTTTGAGCTGCTGGAGCTGTTTCGTTTGCATGAACAAAAGGTGTCATGCTAATAGAAGCTACGAAACCGAGAATAGTAAACTTTTGAATAATATTTTTTAACATAAGTGATAAGCGCATAATAGTGTTTGTAGGTTTCCTTATTTTATATCCGTAATTTTACAATAGCTTCATTATCAGAGCATTTATGTCAAAGCTTCAACAAGCAAAATTCTTTACAACAGTTAATCATTTAGCTGATTTACCCAAAGAAAACTTACCCGAAATCGCTTTCGCAGGCCGTTCTAATGCAGGTAAATCGACTGCTATTAACGTTCTCTGCTCACAAAAAAGATTAGCTTTTGCTAGTAAAACCCCTGGTAGAACGCAACATATTAATTTTTTCTGTGTTCCAGAAAAAGATACTATTTTAGGTCATCTTGTTGATTTACCTGGTTATGGCTACGCAAAAGTAGACCGTAAAGTACAGCAACATTGGGAGAATCTGCTAAGTAAGTACTTACAAGAAAGAGCCCAGTTAAAAGGAATGGTTTTAATTGTTGATTCAAGAAGAGGCATAACAGATCTAGATCTCAATATGTTGGAGTGGTTTTGTCCAACAGGAAAACCCGTTCATATACTCATTACTAAGTGTGACAAACTCAACCTGTCCGAGAAATCCTTAGTGATGAAAGCCGTTAAAGATGAATTAAAATCTTTAAAAGAGCTCAATCCACAATTTGGAGACTTATCAGCTCAGTTGTTCTCAAGTACAAAACGTATAGGACTAGAACAAGCTGATGATCTTGTTTGTAATTGGCTAAATACTTAAAAGGGGGTTTTAAATGTCAAACAAATCTTGCTCCACTTCTTTGCAGTTTCCATTACATCGCCCAAGACGCGGTCGCCTTAATACTTGGTCTAGAGCTCTAATACAAGAAACCGACCTGTCACCCAGAAATTTTATTTATCCCGTATTTGTTCTCGAAGGTCAAAATCGTCGTGAGGCAGTACCTTCGATGCCGGGAGTGGAAAGACAATCCTTGGATATTCTCCTCAATACTGCTCAAAGATGCGTTGATTTAGGGGTACCAGTTATCGCTTTGTTTCCAGTCATCAGTAGTCATCTTAAAACTCCAGATGGTTCTGAGGCCTTTAATCCTAATGGCCTTGTTCCAGAGGTTGTAAAAGCTCTAAAAGACAGATTTCCAACGCTAGGTGTCATGACGGATGTTGCCCTAGATCCATATACCAGTCATGGTCAGGATGGTCTTATTGATGAAAATGGTTATGTTCTTAACGAAGAAACTACAGAGGTCTTAGTTCAACAAGCACTATGCCAAGCCAAAGCCGGAGTAGACATTGTTGCTCCTTCAGACATGATGGATGGAAGAATCATTGAGATTCGTGATGCCCTTGAGTCAGAAGGTTTTATTCATACTCAAATTATGGCTTATTCAGCAAAATACGCCTCAGCGTTTTATGGCCCTTTTAGAGATGCGGTTGGGTCTGCTGGTAATTTAGGTAAGAGTGATAAAAAAACTTATCAAATGGATTTTTGCAATTCAGATGAGGCTATAAGAGAAGTTGCTTTAGATATTTCTGAAGGAGCGGATATGGTGATGATTAAACCAGGTATGCCCTATTTAGATATCGTTAGGCGGGTCAAAGACACATTTGGCTATCCCACTTTTGCCTATCAAGTAAGTGGTGAATATGCAATGCTAAAAGCTGCAGCACAAAATGGTTGGTTAGATCACGACAAAGTAATGATTGAGTCTTTAATGGCCTTTAGACGCGCAGGGGCCGATGGTATTCTGACTTACTTTGCTCTAGAAGCCGCTGAATTATTGCAATCGAAGTAATTGTAGTTTTTCTAGAAGCTTTTCAGGGGTCGTTATCCCAACGACCTTTATTTCCTTTAATTCGCGGCCTTTTGCATCTATAAAAATGAATGCTGGAGGACCAAAAAGCTGATATCGATTTAATAGATTTTGTTGATTCTTTCCTGAAACAGTGACATCGACTTCAACACGTTGATATTGTTCTAAAGCAGATATTACCTCTTTATTGCTGAGAGTTATTTGATCAATTTCTTTGCAACTCACACACCAATCTGCAGAATATGTCACGAAAACTGCTTTATTGGATTGCTTAGCGTTTTCTAATATCCCGTTAAGCTCATCCTCAGAAGTTACAACTTGATACTCTAAGCCACCTATTATTTTTATACTTTGGGTAGAGTGGCCTTTTAATAGGTTGTTTACAGCTGGATATACCATCCAAATTGCAAACCCTATTAACACTAGTGCTAATACTCTCTGGACCCTAATCATCCATGATCCAGCCTTAGGCACAAGACTTCTAGCCCCTACGGCAAACATCATTAACGGAAGCCCCATCCCCAATGCTAGTACAAACAAAATTAATCCACCAAGCTCTACTTTTCCACTATGAGCAATAAAGGTTAATACACCCGCTAATGGCGCAGTGACACAAGGGCTGGCTATTAAGCTAGACAATGCGCCGAGTATTAAA
>DAIQPR010000107.1:0-8190 GCA_036787315.1 Polynucleobacter sp.
AATATTTAACAGTTGGCTCAATCGCTTCATTCCATTTGTTGTTAAACATAAGAAGTGTTAAATAGACTTCTTTTGAGTTTGTATCTGATTCTGGAGTAAGTTCGTCCCATAATCTTGCTGATTCTAGAGATGCAGAGGCAGATTGTGCAGCTAGTGCAATTTCCATTGCGTGCTGTGCAATTTTGGGGTCACGAGTATTTTTCGCTAAATTAAGCATAGTTTGATATGACAAAGCAATATCCCCTCTTTGGAGGGCTATTTCTGCAGCCAAAAACTGAAATACCTCATTTGCAAATTTTTCACTTTCATACAGATTTATTGGAGATTGTGCTACAACGTGCCCCACAAAAAAATATGGCATGATGCTAATAAGCCCAAAAGAAAAAAAACGCCGAATTTGATATAAATTGAATTTAAACATTTGTCTATTCTATATAACTCTGAATTAATCTACCCAATATATGCCAGAATTACCCGAAGTAGAGGTCACAAAACTTGGTATTACACCGCAAATTCAAGGAAAAGTGCTTACTAATGTAGTTGTGCATGATAGCCGACTTCGCTGGCCAGTCCCTAAAAATTTATCAAAAATACTAATTGGCCAAAAGTGCAGTGAAATCAGAAGAAGGGGAAAATACTTAATTTTTGTATTTGATACTGGCTTTATGATTTTGCACCTTGGAATGACTGGTGTATTAAGGATTCAAAAAGTTTCAGATGAACCAAAAAATTACAATCGTGTTGAATTCCATTTCGGAGAAACAGCATTACGTTTACATGATCCTAGAAAATTTGGATCTATTCATTGGCACTCTATAAATGATGGCCCAGTAGAGTATTTTCCATTATTTAAAAAACTTGGCGTTGAACCATTAGAAAAAGATTTTGCTCCAGAAGTTGGCGGGGAACTTTTGTATAAAAAATCTCGAGGTAGATCTATTTCAGTAAAGCAATATTTGTTAGCGGGCCAGATTGTGGTTGGTGTTGGCAATATTTACTGTTCAGAGAGTTTATTTGAAGCAAAAATAAATCCAAAAAAATCTGCTGGAAAAGTTTCTAAACTTGCTTATGAAAGATTGGCTAGCTCTGTTAGGGAAGTATTGAAAAAAGCCATAAATGCAGGTGGAAGTAGCCTAAAAGATTTTGTTCATAGCGATGGAGAGCCTGGTCATTTTATGGTGATGACTAAGGTATACGATCGTAATGCTTTACCATGTAAAGTTTGTGGAACCTCAATTCGGCAAATAGTTCAAGGTCAAAGATCAACATATTACTGCCCAAGCTGTCAAAAATGAAGGATTTTGCAAGTAAGCTTTTAGAGTGGCATAAACAATTTGGGCGTAGTGGTTTGCCTTGGCAAAATCAAAAAGACCCTTATAGAGTATGGCTATCTGAAATCATGCTTCAACAAACTCAGGTCGCTACTGTAAAAGATAGGTATGTTGAATTTTTAGATATATTCCCCAATGTTGAAAAACTAGCAAACGCATCTGAAGATGAAGTGATGAAATTATGGGCTGGTATGGGTTATTACACTAGAGCTCGAAATTTACATGCTTGTGCAAGGATTATTCTTCAAAAGCACAATGGAGTTTTCCCAAATAATTCCGCAAGTCTAAATGAGCTTCCAGGCATTGGAAGGTCAACAGCAGCAGCAATTGCTTCTTTTTGTTTTGGTGAGCAAGTTAGTATCTTAGACGCCAATGTTAAAAGATTATTAACTAGAATATTAGGCTTAGAATTTTCATTTAAATCAAAGAAATCTCAAGAAGAACTGTGGTTAAAGGCAAATGAATTAGTCCCCAAAAATTCAAAAGATATGCCTATTTATACTCAGGCCTTGATGGATTTTGGAGCAACATTTTGTACACCAAAAAATCCTAAATGCTCAATTTGTGTTTTTCAAAAAGACTGTATTGCATTTCAAAAAGATAAAGTGCATCTCATCCCCTTTAAGGAAAAGAAAGTAGATGTGAAATCAGTTCAGTCTGAAATGCTTTTTATACGAACGAAAGACAAATTGTTGCTGCAACTTCGTCCAAGTAAAGGAATTTGGGGAGGATTGTGGTGTTTTCCAGAGTCACAGTGGTGTGACGCTTCAAATACAGAAATCAAAACCTTAGAACTTGGTGTAGAACAGTATTCAGAATTACCAATAGAAGTTCTTCGAGAACCTTATCAAACTAGCACTCTATTAAAGCCTAGAAAGCATGTATTTACTCATAGGGTTTTATATTTTCAGGTGCGAGTAATTTTTTTGAAAGAGATTATCGAAATTAAAAATGATAAATTTCAATGGGTTAATTTTGCAGAACTAAACAATATAGGAATGCCAACCCCAGTAAAAAATCTTCTAGACGACTATGAGGTTGTTTAGCTTTCTAAACGATATAGTTCTCGATGTCGTTTAAGCAGAGTCATTTTTTTTAGTTCTTGAGCAGCGTTAACGTCAATCATTTTATAAATTTCGTTAACCATAGCCACAGACCTATGTTGCCCGCCAGTACAACCTATACCAATTGTTAAATAGCTTCGTCCATCAATCTGGTATTTTGGAATCCAATGCGTTAAAAAATCAAAAATATCTAACTTAAGTTTTTCAAAGTCAGGTTGTTTTTGAAGAAACTCTATGACCAATTTGTCATTTCCGGTTAATGACCTAAGTTCTGGCTCGTAATGAGGATTGGGGATACAGCGAGCATCAAAAACAATATCTACATCTTGGGGTACTCCATATTTGTATCCAAATGACTCAAATAAAAGAGTAAGCCCCATGACATCTTCTTTGATAAAGTCTTTTATCCAATTTCTTAATGCATTTGAGGATAAATTTGTAGTATCAATATGATGACCAATATTGCCTAAATTAGAAAGTAATTTACGTTCAAGATTAATGGATTCTATTAAAGAATTTTCTGCTTGACTTGTGTTTTTCGAGGAAAGAGGATGACGCCTTCTCGTTTCAGAGAAACGGTGGACGATGGTTGATGTAGAGGCATCTAAAAATAAGACTGTAATTTGATATCTCAGTTTTAACTTAGCAATAATATCTGGAAGATTTTCAATAGAACTACCTTGCCTACCATCTATAGCTATTGCTACTTGAGTATTACTTGAAGAATCAAGTCCATCTATCAGGCTTTCTAGCAGGTTTACAGGTAAATTATCTATACAGTTAAAACCAGCATCTTCTAAAGATCGGATAACCACAGATTTTCCCGACCCCGATGTTCCTGTAATGATAAAAATATGCATTACTTTGAGCCCTTATTTCCAGACTCATTTTGCATTAAATCTCTTTGGCGGCTAATAAAGTCCTCTAGAGTATTGATACCTCTTAATTGAAGAATTGTATTTCTGACAGCAGCTTCGACTAGCACCGCAAGATTTCGACCTGCTGCAACTTGAATTTTTACCGTTCTGATAGGAAGTCCCAGGACTTCTACGAATTGAGACTCAAGTGGAAGTCTTTCAAACTCACCCTCATTTCTGCGGACCAATTGAACAATCAATCTAAGTTTTAACTTACGACGTACAGCCGTCTCACCAAAGATGGTTCTGATATCCAACAATCCTAGACCTCGAACTTCTAGTAAGTCTCTCAAAATACTAGGACATCTTCCCTCAATATAGTCTGGACCTAAACGCGCGAAGTCCACAGCATCATCTGCAACTAATCCATGCCCTCTTGAAATTAGTTCAAGACCAAGTTCACTTTTTCCTAGACCAGAATCCCCCGTTAACAGAACACCTAACCCAAGAATATCCATAAATACACCATGCATTGTGATTTTTGGAGCACCCAGTTTGGTTAGGTAAAGTCGTAAGTGATCAATTACCTCAGATGCGGCAAGTGTTGTAGAAAATAGTGGAGTTGATGAGCGTTGGCAATATAGTTTTAAATCTTCACTTGCTTCAACCCCATCGGCAATAATTAAACAGGGTGGGCGCATAATCATTAGGTCTGACAACTGGTGACGTTGTTGCGCCTTATGAAGTCTTTCTAAATAGCGTATTTCTGGTTCACCGCAAACTTGTAACCGACTTGGGTGTATTAAATTAAGGTGTCCAACCAAATCTGAAGATGAACTTGCTAGCTCAACAATTTTGGGGTCAAAACCTCTATCAGCGCCTTCTTGACCTGTAATCCAATGAAGTTTTAATTCCTCAAAAGTTTCATCAAAGATATGTTGTGCAGTGATCCCAATGAGTGATAGCTGCTGAATCATCTTAATAAACCTTGGTAGTCATTTCTTGAAGAATTTTTTCAGGAGAAGAAGACTCTCGTAGAGAGTTTCGCCTTGATTTATCGGCAAGGACTTGTGCTATCTCAGAAAGAAGCTCTAGATGCTTTTGAGTTGCAACTTCTGGAACCAATAAAAAAATAACAATATCAACTGCCATTTGATCACTTGATTTGAAATCTATGCCATCAGATAACCTGTAAAAACTTGCGTGAGGTTCTTTCAAACCTTTTACGCGACCGTGAGGTATTGCCACACCTACTCCAAGCCCTGTAGAGCCTAAATCCTCTCTAGCCTGCAAACAGTCATAAATTAATTTTGATGAAATAGAGGTGGCTGAGGCAAATCTGGAACTCGCTAGAGTGAACAAATCTTTGATGTCTTTTACATCGACATCTAAATAGATTTGATCAGATAGCAGTATCTCAGCGAGTTCACTCATATTCCTATTATAGATTCATCACTGAACTATCTGCTGAAATATGTTTAAAGGCAATCGGCCTATGATGATTTTTTACTTTTTCTTTCAATTTTATGATCTGCTTATCAAGTTTGCTCACAGCTAAATCAATTGCTTGGTAGAGATCCTCATGGTGTGCCAAGGCAAAAAGATCCTTACCTAATACATGAAGACTTAGTTCGGCTGTTTGTCGTAATTCTTTCTCATGAGCCTTATCAATGCCCAAATTAGCATTTATTTGAATAATTTGATCAAAGTGCTTTTTGATTAAATTAAGTTTGTCCTCGAGATGTGTTTTTAAACCAGATGTAACTTCAAGATGATGGCTGTGAATGATAACTTTCATACAATCCTCAATAAGCGTAAAGGTTAATAAAATTGACAATAGCAATTCGACCACTACTTACTTCTTGACTACGCTTCTAGGTTATCAGTCCTTTTGAAAAAAGCCAAGTACTCTAGAATAATAATTTACATTCTAAAGTTTTCGCCGAGATAAACTTTTCGGACGGTTTCATTCGCAATTATTTCTTGAGGCAAGCCTTGAGCTAGAACTTTGCCTTCACTGATGATGTAAGCATGATCACAAATACCCAAAGTTTCTCTTACATTATGGTCAGTTATTAAAACCCCAATATTTCTATCTTTCAAAAAACGGATGATTCTTTGAATTTCACCAACAGCAATTGGGTCCACCCCTGCAAAAGGCTCATCGAGCAGAATAAATTTAGGGTTAGTAGCCAAAGCCCTAGCAATTTCGACCCTTCTTCTTTCTCCGCCAGACAAAGATAAAGCTTGACTGTCCCTAAGGTGGGGGATTTGTAACTCTTCTAATAGTTCATTGAGTCTTGAATTCATGGCGCTTCGGCTCAAGCGTTTACCTTGAGAAACTTGCAACTCCAAGACAGCTTGTATATTCTCAGCAACGGTTAGTTTTCGAAAAATTGACACCTCTTGAGGTAAATAAGATAAGCCCCTCAAAGACCTTTCATGAATTGGCAGACCGCTAATAACTTTGTCATCAATGGTGATGGTCCCTTTGTCAGCTGGAACCAACCCAACAATCATATAAAAAGATGTCGTTTTACCTGCACCATTGGGGCCCAATAGGCCAACAATTTCACCAGTTTTAACTTCTAATCCAACGTCTCGAACTACGGTTCTTTTCCCATAAGTTTTTTGAAGTCCTTGGGCTTTTAAAGATGATTGATTTTGTGGGGTTGTACTCATTATTTTGAATTAGTAAGCTTATTATTTGTAATTGTTCGAGGGCCTAAAACTGCTCTCGTAGGGTTAAGAATATCATTGCTTTGGGCACTATATTCTTCTGTATAAAGATCAAAATTTATTTTATCTGCACTCAATTTATCAAATTGAGTTAGACCCTTTTTCCTAATTGTATAAGCTTGGCCAGAAAGAAGTAGTTGATCTTTTTTTGCTTCATAAATAATGATATCCGCATAACCTTCTATAAATTCAGGATCAGGTTTATCAAGCTGTTGGGCGAAAAATGCTGGATTTGTTGCTTCACCTTTGACAGTAATTTGTTGATATCCCTCAGGATCAACAATCACTACAGCTTTGCCACCTTTCACAATAATGCTTCCTTTAGTGATCAGAACATTTCCAGTAAGTATGTACTCTTGGTCTACATCATTGAAATTTCCACTATCAGATGAAAGTTTTGTTTCTTGATTTTTATCAGTTTTCAATGCAAATGAAATATTTACTGAAGTAATTACAGTAATTATTAATAATATTTTGCAAAGATTACTTAAAAGGCTCTTCATTTTGCAAAACTCTTCGAGGATTCATTTGGGGCTATTGTTCCTTGAACATTTCCAAACATAGATATTGATTGATTGACGTTATCAAAATCTGCACCCTTTGAAGAGGTCATTATTGAATCCCCTTTTTGAATTTTTATGGGTAAGTGAGTGGTCATTTTGTCATCATTAATAAAAAACTTTAAATAGTTAGATTGAAGATGAAGGAATGGGTTAATGATTTTTCCAGAAGGGCTAATTTCTGCTGGACGACTAATATCAGCATTATCAAAGAGTTCGATGATATCAAGGTTACCTGTGATGTGACCTTTATTAGCACTTACAGTCAAAGGTGGAGTTTTCGGATTCATCAGGCGCAATTTGGGAAGGCTTACATCAATAGATGCATCATCCTCAAAATGTTTAAATTCCTTACCTATCAGACGATATTTTGTGGTCCCATCCAAATTAAGTACAGTTAGCTTTGCATTTGAGAAAACGTAATCAGGTTCATGCGTTATTTTTCTGGGTGGTTGGGGAGGGTCTTGGGTCGTATTTTTCTTTAAAAACCAGAATGAAGCTAATGTCAGTAATCCCATTACAACTAAAGGGATCAATCTAGCACCTAATTCGTACAAAAGGTCTTGAATGTAATTTAATGCGTTATTTGCCATTACTCAAAAGCTTTTGAAAGAAGGTCGTGATAAAAGTTTTGAGATAAAAGTATTAAATCGCATACTTCACGAACAGCGCCACGCCCCCCTTGATTTTTACAAACATAATGAGCCATATTAGATACTTCAGGGTGGGCATTGGCTGGAGCAGCTGAAAAATTGACGAGATTTAATACTCCTAAGTCAGGCCAATCATCCCCCATCGCGCCACATTCTTGAACCCTAAGGTTTAAATCTGCAATCAATTTTAAAAATACTGATTTCTTATCCTCAACACCTAAAAAGACATGTTGAATTCCAAGAGCTTTCGCACGCATTTGCACCATAGAAGAAGATCTACCAGAGATAATCGCCACCTGAATTCCTACAGAGATGATTAGCTTTAATCCGTGACCATCTAGACTATCAAAGACTTTAACTTGCTCTAGCCCATCTGGACTAATAAGCAATGAGCCATCTGTTAAGACGCCATCTACATCAAGTATCAAAAGTTTGACATTTTGTGCGCGTTCAATAGCTTGGGGGAAATTACTAAATTGATTGGTAGTTAAGCTTGGCTTCATGATCATCTTTAAATTATTTTAGAAGTTAATAAATCATGTAAATTCAAGGCACCCTCTAGTTGTCCATCTTCAGTTGCAATCACTAAATGGTTTATCCTAAATCGCTCCATCATTTCTACGGCCTGAGCCACTAATATATTTTTAGAGGTGGTTTTGGGATTTTTAGTAATAACATCTTTTAGTTGAACTGATTCAAGGTCTAACGTTTTTTCCAAAAGCCTTCGGAGATCACCGTCAGTAAAAATACCCAAAACTTGATTAGTTTCATTAACTATAACGGTCATTCCTAATCGTTTTTTAGAAATTTCAATTAATGCTTCTTTTAACGGAGCATTAATATTAGTTCTAGGAACATCTTCACCAACGCGCATGACATCTCTGACGTGTGTGAGAAGACGCTGACCAAGGCTACCCCCTGGGTGAGATCTTGCAAAGTCATCTGCACTGAAGTTTTTTGTATCTAATAAAACTACTGCTAGGGCG
>DAIQPR010000228.1:0-1917 GCA_036787315.1 Polynucleobacter sp.
TCCTTAATCAGCTGTGATATTGAGGTTTTTTATTAATTTACCCCAAGTATTTGATTGCGATTGCAAAAATGCATCTAACTGCTCCGGAGTCCCACCATCGGGAACAACTCCTTGTATGCGAAAAGTTTCTTTCACATCACTCATCTTTAAAATTTCATTGACCGTTTGATTAATCTTATCAATCACTCCCCTTGGAGTTCCAGCAGGTACAACAATAGCGTGCCAGGAATTTACGTCATAACCAGTAATACCTAGTTCATTCATTGTTGGAACTTGTGGCATTAAAGGGGATCGTGTTAACTGTCCTATTGCTAGTGTCCTCACTTTACCTGTCTGTAAAAATGAAGCCATATTCCCTAAAACATCAATTGCTACATCTACCTGTCCACCAACTACGTCAGTCATAATAGCTGTACTGCCCTTGTATGGAATTTGGCGCATTTCTACGTTAGCCATTTTTTCAAATAAAGCCATAGACAAGTGATTAGAAGATCCATTACCCGAGGATCCATAATTTAATTTTCCTGGGTTTGCCTTTGCAGCTTTAATCACATCTTGTAAAGTCTTATAAGGTGAATCTTTCGAAGTTACAAAAACAGTTGGGGAACGGCCTGCCAAAATCACAGGGCTAAAAGCTTTATTGGTATCGTATGGCAAACTCTTCATCAAAAATGGATTTGTTACAAACGGAAATTGAATAATTAACATGGTGTAACCATCTGGGGGAGATGATGCTACATAGCTTGTGCCAATTGTGGTAACTCCACCAGTCCTATTTTCAACAAGTACAGGCTGCTTCCAAATTTCACTCATTTTAGGTGCCAATATACGACCCAAAGTATCATTAAATCCGCCAGGTGGATAGGGCACAACGATTTTTATTGGCTTATTGGGATACGTATTATCCTGTGCAGATATGGGTTGGACACAAACTATAAACCCGATCAATATACCCCAAATTAATTTATGCACTGTCTCATTCCTTCCAATATATATTGACTCACACAACTCCAGCATTTTGGTAAATAGTTTTAATTTCAGTAAAGTCTATCAAAGCATCAAATCCATGAAGTCTACCAAGTCCACTTTTGCGATATCCCCCTGTTTCTGCCTCAGCAAATAATTTATTGTGATCATTGATCCAAACAGTACCATTTCTTAACGCTCTCGCAATTCTTAAAGAACGATTGCCATCATTCGTCCAGACACTTGCAGATAAGCCATATTCAGTATTATTTGCTTTTGCTACCGCATGTTTTTCATCTGAAAAAGACTCTAAAACTATTAGAGGTCCAAAAATTTCTTCTTGGCAAAAAAAGGCATTGTCATCTTGATGAGCAATCAAGCTTGGAGAAATAAAATTGCCTCGAGAAAATTCACCGCCTAAGCGACCGCCACGAACAAGAACTTCATCACATAAATCAAAAGACCTTTCAATTTCTGTATTTACGCGAGTTAAAGCAATACTATCAATCAAAGGCCCCATGTTCATGTTTTCGTCTTGTCCAAAACCAACCTTGACTGACTTCACAGCATTAGTCAAAGCTACTTTCATCTCTTCATAACATGATTCATGAACCAAAATTCTTCGAGCAGCAGTACATTGCTGCCCAGATATGATAATTGCAGCAGTAACAAGTTTGGTCGCTACTTCAATTATGTTCACGTCATTAAAAACTAAACAGCACGATTTACCACCTAACTCTAAAGACAGCTTTTTCATCGTTGGTGCAGCTGCAGCCATAATTCTTTGACCAGTTTGATTTGAACCCGTAAAACTAATTACATCAACGTCGTTTGACTCAACTAATGCTGCAGCTGCTTGATGTCCTTTTTCAGATACAAGATTCACCACACCAGGAGGTAAAGTCGTTACCTCATTAAGACTTGCAAGAACTGCTGCAGTAATTTGAGATG
>DAIQPR010000108.1:0-8082 GCA_036787315.1 Polynucleobacter sp.
CACAACTTCATTCTAAAGGAGTTCGTGTACCTACCGGATTTGCGACAACTGCACTCGCATTTAGGGACTTTCTAGATCATCATCAACTCACTCAAAAAATCATTGACCGATTAGCGAGTTTAAATATTGATGATGTTAAAGCTTTAGCACAAGCTGGGCAGGATATACGTCGTTGGATAGTTGAAGTTCCACTTCAAGAGAGATTAGAAAATGAGATTAGGACTGCATTTGCAAAGCTTGATGCTGATGGAAAAGGCTCATTTGCAGTAAGGTCCTCTGCGACCGCTGAGGATCTCCCAGATGCTTCATTTGCTGGACAGCAAGAGAGCTACCTGAATGTCGTTGGTATAGATGATGTTTTATTAAGAATTAAAGAAGTATTTGCTTCTTTGTATAACGACAGAGCAATTTCTTATAGGGTTCACAAAGGTTTCTTGCATGCAGAGGTAGCACTCTCAGCGGGAGTTCAAAGAATGGTTAGGTCTGATAAAGCATCATCAGGAGTTATGTTTACTCTTGATACTGAGTCAGGATTTAAAGATGCAATTTTTATAACCTCTAGTTATGGACTTGGAGAAACAGTTGTTCAAGGAGCTGTTAATCCGGATGAGTTTTATGTCTTTAAACCATCTTTAAGAAATGGTAAATATCCAATTATTCGTCGTAATTTGGGTTCTAAATTAATACAAATGAGATTTACTGAGGCAACTGAGGAAGGTCGAGTTAAAACGATTGACGTTCCGCTTGAAGCTAGAAATCGCTATTCCCTTAATGATGAGGATGTAATTGAGTTAGCTAAATATGCTCTTATTATTGAAGAGCATTATCAAAGACCAATGGACATTGAATGGGGAAAAGATGGTATTGATCAAAAAATCTATATTTTGCAAGCAAGACCTGAAACTGTAAGAAGCCAAGCGGGTAATCAGGTTGAGCTCAAATATAAACTGAAAGGTAATTCAGTAATTCTCACACATGGTCGTGCCATCGGACAAAAAATTGGTGCTGGTCCTGTAAGAGTTATTCAAGATCCATCAGAAATGGACAGGGTTCAACCAGGTGATGTTTTGGTAGCTGATATGACTGATCCTAATTGGGAGCCTGTAATGAAACGAGCTTCTGCGATTGTTACTAATCGTGGCGGAAGAACATGCCATGCTGCTATTATTGCTCGTGAACTAGGTGTGCCAGCAGTTGTTGGATGTGGCGATGCTACTGAAGTTCTAAAAGATGGTGCTATGGTTACTGTTTCATGTGCTGAAGGTGATGAAGGAAAGATATACGATGGTCTGATTGAAACTGAGGTAAGTGAAGTACATCGTGGCACCTTACCTGAAATCCCTGTGAAGATTATGATGAACGTAGGTAATCCTCAGTTGGCTTTCAATTTTAGTCTAACGCCAAATCAAGGCGTAGGACTAGCAAGGCTTGAGTTTATTATTAACAACAATATTGGTGTTCACCCAAGTGCTATTTTGCAATACCCAAGTATTGATCAAGACTTAAAAATTGCTGTAGAAAGTATTGCTAGAGGACATGCAAGTCCACAAGCTTTTTACGTAGATAAACTTTCTGAAGGTATTGCAACTATTGCTGCAGCGTTTTATCCAAAGCCAGTTATTGTTAGACTTTCTGATTTCAAGTCAAACGAGTATAAAAAATTGATTGGCGGTTCTAGATATGAACCTGATGAAGAAAACCCAATGTTAGGGTTCAGGGGAGCATCTCGATATTTAGCAGCTGATTTTGCTAAAGCCTTTGAAATGGAATGTACCGCCATTAAACGAGTAAGAAATGATATGGGCTTAGACAACGTGGAAATTATGATTCCTTTTGTCAGAACTGTTAAACAGGCTCAAAAAGTTATTCAGTTGTTGGAGAGTAATGGTTTAAAACGTGGACAAGACAATTTAAGAATTGTAATGATGTGTGAAATTCCATCTAATGCAATTTTGGCTGAAGAATTCTTAGAATATTTTGATGGTTTTTCAATTGGCTCCAATGACTTAACACAATTAACGCTTGGTTTAGATCGTGATTCAGGAATGGAGTTACTAGCAATTGATTTTGATGAAAGAGATCCTGCAATTCTATACCTCATCGAAAAGGCAATTAATGCATGCTTGTCGAAGGGGAAATATATTGGGATTTGTGGTCAGGGACCTTCAGACCATCCTGATTTTGCAAGATGGTTAACAGCAAAAGGAATCACTTCAATTTCTTTAAATCCTGATACGGTTGTAAAAACTTGGGAAGACTTGGCTAAGTCTTCTTAAGCTTTTTGTTCGATCGTTGGAATAGGGCCTAATCTTTGGGGTGGTACAACCATTGATAACAGATTAGGATCCTTTTGCCAATTTGGCTCTTGAATAGAGGTAACAATTTCTGTTAGCTTTGTGCCCCAAAGATTTCTAATCATACTGAAATATGGGTTAGCTTCGTCAATAGTTATAGCTTGATTCTTAGTAAAAGAATTTGTCGAATATACAAATAAATCTAAAGGTAATCCAACAGAAATATTACTTTTAAGAGTAGAGTCCATAGATATTAGGGCAACTTTAGTAGCTAGGTTTAAATCAGTATGGAAATTAATGACTCTATCTAAAATTGGTTTGCCGTATTTAGCCTCTCCGATTTGAAAGTAACATGTTTCGTAGGTTGATTCCACAAAATTACCTGCGGAATAAATATTGAAGAGTCTTGGTTTTTCGCCAACTACTTGTCCACCAAAGATAATGCTGCAATTAAAGTCTATGCCAGCGTTAGCTAAAGCTCTTTCATCACGTTCTTTGACTTTTCTGATAGCCATCCCGACAACAACAGCGGCATCATGCGAGCTTTTTGCGTTCCAAATATTGACACCATCAAAAAGGTCTCCTTGATTTAAGATTTCTTTGATAGCTTGGGTTATAGCTAAATTTCCTGCGCTTAAAAGAGTAAAGACACGATCATTAGACTTTTGATAAATGGTCATTTTTCTGAATGTGCCGATATCATCTACTCCGGCATTCGTTCTTGTATCTGACAGGAATACTAAGCCTTGATCAAGGCATATTGCTACACAATAGGTCATTTGATTTTAAAAATAGTTATAGATAAACGTTAATTTAACATTTTTCTATGTGTACTTTTGTATTTAGCTCTTCGACTCCACCACCAGATCTTATTCCCTTGACCGGGGAAACATGAGCATAATCTCTTCCGATAGCTAGACGGATGTGTCTTTCATTACTAAAGCAAGCATTTGTAACATCGATGCTATGCCACACGGCATTTTCAATATCAAAACATACGTCTACCCATGCATGACTAGCAAATTCTGGGGAATTTTCATCATAAAAATATCCACTAACATAGCGCGCTGGGAGACCTAAATAACGGCATATTCCTAACATGATATGGGTATGGTCTTGACATACTCCTGCTTGAATTTTCCAAGCTTCAGAGGCAGTTGTATGGGTGTCAGTAACCCCTTTTTTATAGGCAACAATATCTTTGATACATTTTGCCAAATCTACAATGTTATCTGGTGTCAAAGAAGGGAATTTTGAAGAAAAATATTGAATCATTTCTTCAGAAGGTTCTGAAAGAGGAGTTTGTTGTAAAAGGCAAAATGGTGAAACTGCCGATTTGGAGTCTTGAAAAATAAACTGATCTTTGGTTAGAACCTCCCCCCTAGATTCTATTAACATTCCTGAGTAATTGGTATCTAAAACGAAAACATGACATACATTACCAAACGCGTCAATAAATTCGGATAACTTACTAGGAGCGTTAATTTTCCATCTTTCAAGGAACTGATTTGCTGAGTCCTGCGGGGTAAGTCTTAATTCTTGAATAGAATGATGAACCGATCTTTCGTAAAGATATTCAGTTCGATGAGTAATTGATAAGCGCATATATTTAGGCAGACAATGGTATTAGGAAAATACTACTGAACTCATCAGCGATATGATTGATTTTTTCAAGAAAGCGTTGGATAAATTGATCTAAACCTTCTGTATAGATATCATCAATGGTTGAATAATCAAATTCCGACTTTAGTTTGCCGATTAATCGTTCGATTTCTTTAGATTTATTATTTTTTAATAAAGTAATAATTAAAAGAAGTTGATCAATACACCTCGTTAATGATCTGGGTAACTGTGGGTTAAACACGAGTAACTCAACAACTCGTTCAGGAGTAATTTGATCAGAGTAAGTTTGACGGAAAATCTCAAATGCTGAGACAGATCTCAATAAAGAGACCCAATGATAAAAGTCAAAAGTTTCTGTTTTACCTTCAACCTTTAAAAGGCTATGTTGATTAACATGATGCTGACTTTGTTCACCCGAAAAACGATATTTAGCTTTTAAAATCCTTGCAGTGTTATCAGCTCTTTCAAGATATGTACCAAACTCCATGAAATGTAGAGCTTCATTGGAAAGCATAGTACCGAACACAACACCACGGAATAAGTGGCATCTGTATTTAACCCATTCAAAGAAGGCAGAAGGGTCATGAGCAGAGCTCTCGGGTAAAAATTTATGAAGATCAAGCCAACTCAAATTCTGAGTTTCCCATACTTCAGAGGGAATTTTTCCTCGAATAATTCGGGCATTGACCCTAGCAGCATTAAGACAACTAACGATACTAGAAGGATTATCATCATCAAAAATCATGAACTTAAGAATGTTCTCACGGTTATATTCTGTGTATTTAGTTTCAAATAACTTTTCTAAAAGAGAGACATTTAAAAGTTTTCGCCAGCTTTCTTGCATTAAATCTGAAGGTTGTGGCATAAGAGAGGTTTGATATGCAACATCTAACATTCTTGCAGTGTTCTCAGCTCGCTCTGTATAGCGGGCCATCCAATATAGACAATCAGCAGTTCTACTTAACATTATGACTCCAATACCCAGGTGTCTTTTGTGCCACCACCTTGAGATGAGTTAACGACCAAGGAGCCTTCCTTCAAGGCAACTCTTGTTAGACCGCCTTGAACCATCTTAATTTGCGTGCCCGATAAGACTAAAGGTCTTAAGTCGATATGTCTAGGGGCAATGCCTGCTTCTACAAAAGTTGGACAAGTCGACAAAGCTAGGGTTGGTTGGGCAATATATTTATCTGGATGAGCAGTTAAATATTTTCTAAAGTTTTCAATCTCTTCAGAGGTCGCTACTGGCCCTATAAGCATTCCGTATCCACCGGCTCCATGGGTTTCTTTGACAACTAAATCTTTTAGGTTAGCCAAAGTGTATTGAAGATCTTCTTTTTTACGACATTGGAATGTAGGTACGTTTTGTAAGATTGGTTTTTCATTTAGATAAAACTCAATCATAGAAGGTACATAAGGGTAAATTGATTTATCATCTGCAATACCGGTACCAATTGCATTAGCAATACCGACATTTCCAGATCTATAGGCATTTAAGATACCAGGAATTCCAAGAGTTGAGTCTGATCGAAGAGCTAAAGGGTCTAAAAAATCATCATCAACTCTACGATAAATAACATCAACTAATTGAGGTCCTTGCGTAGTCCTCATGAAGACTTGCTCATTTTTTACAAATAGATCTTTACCTTCAACAAGTTCAACACCCATTTGTTGTGCTAAGTATGAGTGTTCAAAATAAGCCGAGTTATACATTCCTGGAGTTAAAACAACAACGTTTGGTTTAGTAGGGCTAGAGTGAATTGCCGTTTTTAAGCATTCCAGTAATAGGTCAGGATAGTGTTCAACTGGCGCAACACGGTGTTTTTCGAACAAGTCTGGAAATAGTCTCATCATCATTTTACGGTTTTCAACCATATATGAAACACCAGAAGGAACGCGTAAGTTATCTTCTAGAACGTAATATTCGCCAGCACCAGCCCTAATGATATCTATGCCTGCTATATGAGCATAAATATTTCTGGGGACTTCAACGAATCTCATCTCAGGTCGATACTGAGAATTATTAAAAATTTGTTCCTTTGGGATGAGGCCTGCTTTTAATATTTTTTCTTCGTGATAAATATCATGCAAAAACATATTTAATGCTTTTACACGTTGTTTTAAACCGTCCTCCAGTACACTCCATTCTTTAGCAGGAATAATTCGTGGAACTTGGTCAAAAGGAATGGTTCTCTCCGTGCCTTTTTCATCACCATAAACTGCGAAGGTAATACCTATTCGGCGAAAAATAAGTTCAGCTTCTTCTCTTTTTAAAGCTAGGTGGGAATCACTTTGGCGGGATAGCCACTCATTGAATTCTTTATAATGGGGACGAGGTATTTGTCCCTCATCAAACATTTCATCAAAAGGTTTTGTCATACCCTTAACATAATGGATTCATGTGAACAATTCATTATGATGTGTACCAAAATGGGTTATGAGGCACTAAAAAAGTGCGAATATTACTGATATTTACCTCTACTAATTTGAGCTTTTTCTCGATTCCAGTCTCTTTCTTTCTCAGTTTGGCGTTTATCAAACTGTTTTTTCCCTTTTGCTAGGCCAATTTCGCATTTAACTCGGCCTTTTGAGTAATGGAGATTCAGAGGTACAAGGGTATAGCCTTTTTGTTCTGACTTTCCGATAAGTTTATTAATTTGTTCAGAGTGCAAAAGCAGTTTTCTTGTTCTGATTGGATCTGGATGAATATGTGTTGAAGCTTCCGGAAGGGGACTGATATGTGAGCCTATTAAGAATAGCTCAGCATTTCTAATTACTACGTACGCTTCTTTAATGTTACTTCTGCCTGCTCTAATAGCTTTAACTTCCCAGCCCTCAAGCACCAGACCTGCTTCAATGCGGTCTTCAATAAAATAATCAAAAAAAGCTTTTTTGTTTTCAATAATACTCATTTACCCATTATATAAAGAAGTTTCCGAAAAAGTTGGAGTTGTTTTTCTAAATCCTTGATAATAAGGTGATATTGGAAGAATTATGGCAAACGTACAAAAATCTTTACTCATACAACATTCAGCACAAAGAATGTACGACTTAGTGACTGATATTGAAAAATATCCTGAGTTTTTACCCTGGTGCGGTGGTGTGGAGATATATCAATCTACCCCAGAGCTTATGGAAGCGAAGATAAATATTAACTTTAAGGGTGTAAAGCAATACTTTCACACCAAAAACTTTCAAAAAGCTCCAACAAATATTGATATGACATTTGTGTCAGGTCCTTTTAAAAAGTTTGAAGGTCATTGGATTTTTACTTCTTTAGCAGAAGATGCTTGCAAGATTGAATTTTCTCTTCATTACGAGTTTTCAAATTTTGTTCTAGATAAATTGATTGGTCCCGTATTTAGTGTTATTGCCAACACTTTTGTTAATGGTTTTGTAAAAAGGGCTAACGATTTGTATGGGGAATGAAATAAAAGCTCAAATTCAAGTAGAGGTATTTGATTCTAGGGTAGTTCCAGCCAATCAGATGCATTTCAAATTACCCTTAGAAGATGGAAAACTTCCATGTATTTTTGATGCTCTAAAATTCGCAAAAATCGTAGATCGCATTGATGATCCAATTTTTCAAAAAAAGGTATCTGTTGGTGTTTTTGGAGTTGCTTTAGGACCAAATGATCCAATTTATGATGGAGATCGAATAGAGCTTTATCGGCCGATTCTTATAGATCCCAAGAAAATTAGGCGAAAAAAAGCTAATCAGAATAAGGATGCTGAATTAAAAAATAAAGCAAAACTTAGAAAAGAGCGCAAAGATTTGAGAGAAATCTGAAATTGTGTCTTGAAGCATTTATAATCATGTTTTGTGTCTAGGGGTTTTTATGCGTCTTATAAAAAAAGCACTTACCTTTGACGATGTCTTATTGGTTCCGGCTTATTCGTCGGTATTACCTAGAGATACGCAATTAGGTACTCAACTCACACGCCAGATTTCCTTGAATATTCCTCTGGTTTCAGCAGCTATGGATACTGTAACTGAGGGAAAGCTTGCTATTTCAATGGCCTCTGAGGGAGGGATTGGAATTATTCATAAGAATTTAAATCCTTCTGAACAGGCGAGAGAGGTTTTAAAAGTTAAGAGATATGAATCTGGAGTGTTAAGAGATCCAATCACGATTCCTCCGACTATGATGGTTAGAGAAGTTAT
>DAIQPR010000109.1:0-8017 GCA_036787315.1 Polynucleobacter sp.
CCATTCAATGGGCAGCGCACTAACATTAGAAATTAAAAGGAAAAATCATGGCATATAGCGACAAAGTAATTGATCATTATGAAAATCCCCGTAACGTTGGATCCTTTGAAAAGGGCGATGACGCTGTTGGAACTGGAATGGTTGGCGCACCAGCTTGTGGAGATGTTATGAAATTACAAATTCGTGTGAATGAAAGTGGCATTATTGAAGATGCTAAATTCAAGACATACGGATGTGGATCTGCGATTGCATCATCCTCATTAGTCACCGAATGGGTTAAAGGTAAGACTTTAGACCAAGCATTAGAGATAAAAAATTCACAAATCGCTGAAGAGTTGGCTTTGCCTCCTGTCAAAATACATTGTTCTATTTTGGCTGAAGATGCTATTAAAGCTGCTATACAAGATTATCGTGAAAAACATTCTAAGTAATTCTTGAAAGAAATATATGGCCATTAGTTTGACTGAAAAAGCTGCAAAGCATGTCAATAAAAATCTAGAGAAAAGAGGCAAAGGCTTGGGCTTAAGGCTAGGAGTAAGAACAACAGGTTGTTCTGGACTAGCCTATGAGTTGGAATATGTTGATACGCCTAATGAAACAGATCAGATGTTTGAGTCTCATGGCATCAAGGTATTTGTAGATCCTAAAAGTTTGCCTTATATAGATGGTACTGAATTAGATTTTGCAAGAGAAGGTTTAAATGAAGGGTTTAAGTTTCAAAACCCCAACGTGAAAGATGAGTGTGGGTGTGGTGAATCATTCCGAGTCTAAGGGAAATTTTGCGAATTATTTTGATTTTTTTCATTTACCGCAAACATTTAACTTAGATAGAAAACTTTTAGACTCTGCATATTTAAAAATTCAGCAAGAAGTTCATCCTGATAGATTTGCGAGAGCTTCTGATGCAGAGAAGAGACAGTCATTACAATTGGCTACTTTTGCTAATACAGCTTATCGCACACTTAAAAATCCTATTCAAAGAGGTTTATATTTGTGTGAACTTCATGGTTTGGATCCGCAATTAGAAACAAACACTTCCATGCCAAAGGGATTTTTAATGCAACAAATGGAATTACGTGAAGCAATGGATGACGCTAGAGGTCAGATAGTCCCTCTTAGTCAATTGCAAGACCAAGTAATATTAGATTTAAAAAAAATAACAGACTCTATTGGGAAAAATTTTGATGAGTTAAAACGACCAGAAGCAGCCTTGATTGAATTAAGGGCTGCTTTATTTTTAGAGCGGTTTTTAGAAGAACTAGAACAACGCATAACAGACGCGAGTGAATAATGGCTTTATTACAAATTGCTGAACCAGGTCAATCTCGAAATCCTCATGAGAGAAGGATTGCGATTGGTATTGATTTAGGAACCACTAACTCATTAGTGGCCAGTATGAAAAATGCTATTCCTGAGGTACTCCGCAGTGAGGCAGGTCATACGATGCTTCCTTCAGTAGTAAGGTACTTACAAGGAAATAGAACACAAGCGGGTTATGAGGCCTTGGCGCAAGCTTCTTTAGATCCTAAAAATACCGTCATCTCAGTAAAACGATTTATGGGAAGGGGGTTAAAGGACATTGCTCACGCTAAAAACCTACCTTATGATTTCCTTGAGACTTCTGGCATGCTCAAAATAAAGACTGTTCAAGGGGATAAAAGTCCGGTTGAAGTTTCTGCAGAGATACTAGCGCGTTTAAGACAATTGGCTGAGGACTCTTTTTCAGATGATATTGAAGGAGCAGTGATTACTGTTCCTGCTTATTTTGATGACGCTCAACGTCAAGCTACAAAAGATGCAGCTCAGTTGGCTGGAATTAACGTATTGAGGTTATTAAATGAACCTACAGCTGCTGCTCTAGCCTACGGTCTAGATCATGGATCGGAGGGGCTATACGCTATCTTTGATCTTGGTGGCGGTACTTTTGATATTTCTATTTTGCGCCTTAGTAAAGGTGTTTTTGAAGTCTTATCAACAGGTGGGGATTCTGCATTAGGAGGTGATGATTTTGATCATGCTCTGATGCAATATATTCTTACTGAGTTTGATATGCACGAATTAAGTTCTAATGAAAGACGCGCGTTATTAATGAAGTGTAGGGATGTTAAGGAGACCTTGAGCTCGCATCCTGCTGTTTTATTAGAATTTGCATTTGAGGACGGAAAGTCAATTCAACGCAGTATTTCTCAAGATGAGTTCGCACAAATGACCCAAGCTTTGGTCACTAAAGCATTAGTTAGTGTAAAGAAAGCTGTAAGGGATGCTCAGGTAGATCTTGAAGAAATTCAAGGGGTGGTTATGGTTGGTGGAGCCACTAGAATGCCTAACGTTCAAAAAGCAGTTGAACAATACTTTAAAAAAACGCCTTTGAATGATTTAAATCCTGACGAAGTTGTAGCTCTAGGAGCTGCTCGTCAAGCAGATTTACTAGTAGGCAATAAAAGTAAAAATGATGAGTGGCTTCTTTTAGATGTCATTCCTCTTTCACTTGGTGTTGAGATGATGGGGGGCTTAGTTGAGAAAATTATTCCTCGCAACACTCCAATTCCTGTAGCTAGAGCTCAGGATTTTACGACCTTTAAAGATGGTCAGACTGCTATGGCAGTGCATGTATTACAGGGAGAACGTGAACTTGCTGAAGATTGTCGATCTCTTGCTAAATTTGAGTTGAGAGGTATTCCTCCGATGGTGGCTGGAGCCGCGAGAATACGTGTGACGTATCAGGTGGATGCTGATGGACTTTTATCCGTTAGTGCTAAGGAAGAAACCTCTGGTGTGCAAACATCCATTACTGTGAAGCCTAGTTACGGACTTGAGGATGGTGATATTGCAAGGATGTTATCTGAAAGCTTTCAAACTGCTCAAGAGGATATGCTTGCAAGGGCGCTTAGAGAAGAGCAGGTTGAAGCAATGCGCTTAATAGATGCAGTGAATAATTCACTAGCAAGCGACGCGAATTTACTTAGCCCGCAAGAACAGCACACCATACAAGAAGCCTTAAATCAATTACGCCAATTAGCTGCAAATTCTGCGGTTGTTGATGATCTTCGCAAGGGAATAGAGCGATTATCTGAAGTAACTGAAGATTTTGCGGCTAGAAGAATGAATGCCAACATTAGACGAGCATTAACTGGAAAAAGTCTTAACGATATTGAATGAAATGAGTAAATCATGACACAAATTGTAATTTTGCCCCATGAAGAATATTGCCCTGAAGGTTCTGTTATAGAGGTGCAGGCAGGTACTTCTATCTGTGAAGCTTTATTGGAAAATGACATCCCTATCGAACATGCTTGTGAATTATCGTGTGCTTGCACGACTTGTCACGTCATTGTTCGTGAGGGTTTTAAGTCATTAAATCCAAGTGATGAAAACGAAGATGACTTGTTAGATAGGGCTTGGGGATTGACTTCTTTATCGAGATTGTCCTGCCAGGCAATTGTTGCGCAGCAAGATTTAGTCATTGAAATTCCTAAATACACCATAAATCATGCTAAAGAAAATCATTAAAAAATATACAATCTGAGTTTAATATTAGGTAAATTTTCTTTAATACAATAGATGAGACAAAAATTGACCAAATCACTTCGCACAATATTTTTAATAACGCTTAAAATTTTGTTTTTTAATTTTACTTCCCTAGCATTTTCTCAAACTTATTCCTCAAGCGGACCAGAAAAATATAATCCAAACGCTGTTTTTGAAGTAAAAATATCTGAAGTTCCCTATCGAAAAAATACTGTTGGACGTCAATTAATGGCGCGTGTTTACGAACCTCAAGGAAGTGGTCCTTTTCCGGTGGTGATAGATTTTCATGGTGGTGCTTGGAATACTAAGGATCGAAAAGCTGAACAACCTATGGATCTTGCCCTTGCTAAGAGTGGGCTATTAGTTGTAGCTGTTGATATGACAGTAGCATCTGAATCCCCATATCCGGCAAACTTACAAGATGCGCATTATGCAATTCGATGGCTGAAGCACAATGCTCGTCAATGGCATGGTGATGGAAATACTTTAGGTGTTTATGGTAGTTCAACTGGTGGACATGTTGCAGAACTAATTGGTATGAAACCCTTTAATCCAGATTATTCTGCGCTACCATTTAGTGAAGCTCCTCAACTTGATGCGACAGTCAAATATATCGCTGCTAGATCTCCCATCAGCAATCCACTTGCTCGATATCAAAATGCCGTTAACTTACAACGTGACCGAATGATTAATAATCATTACACATACTTTAAGCCATGGTCGACGATTTATTTAGCCAATCCGCAATTTATTTTGGATCGTAAAGAAAATGTTACAAAGCCCCCAATGTTGATTATTGTTGGGGCTAATGATGACAATGTTCGTCCAGAGATACAAGAAAAATTCGTAAAAAGTTATAAAGCTGTTGGCGGTGATATACAGTTAAAAATATTTCCGGATAGTGATCACGAGTGGGTTGCTAAAGAGGGTTTACAAACGGATATAGCTAGAAAGACAGTCAAAGATTTTATTGCGAGTCAACTGAATAAATAAAAATTCAAGTTCGGATAAAGACCTGCCTTGGGGGCATTGAAAAGACTTGATTCGGCAGATAATAAAGATGCTAATTCTTCAGAGCTTTACATCACCATTTTTTCGACTTCTTTAAAGGTATTATTTGATAATTTGGTATAGCTAGTCAAATTTCAGCATTTCTGAAGTCATTAATTTATTATCGAAGGACTTAATTCCGGGTATCCACCGAATCGATTGCCAAATTTTTGCAATAATTTCGTTGCTGCCAACAACACCTGCAATGGTGACATTACCATCTTTTGTGTTTACCCTAATTCCACTTTGAGGCATGCCTTGAATATTCGAAGTGGTCAATTTAATCAGTTGGGTAATTTCTTCATCCGAGACTTTCATCGATTGACGAGAAGTCTCCAAAAATGTCCTAAGCTCTATAAACTCAGAAGGAGACAAAGCTCCATCTTTGTTTTTATCAAAACTAGCTAAAGATTTAGAATAAACGGCTTGATCTTGTAGTTCATGTTTATCTAATAAGCCATTTTTGTTTTTATCTAAGAGAATAAACTCTCGATCAGTGATTTTACGGTTATCGTAGCTTAAGGCTTGACTAATAGTTTTTGAAGATATGTTACTTTTACTAAGCATATAAGCAATTAGGAGTTTGACTTGTTCATCACTTAATTCTTGAGGACCACCTTTTGCGATCATTGCAGTATTAGGTATCCCGTTAATCGCAGAATTATAAAGTTGATTAAATCCACCTGAAAGTCTTGAAGTCCATGCTTGCGTATCTCCAATTCTAGGAGCGCTGGGCGTATTTCCTCAATGGCAGTGACTACAATTTTGAAGATAGAGAGTCTCTGCTTCAGGAGACTTGACCTCAGGTTTTGCAAGAGGATTAGATCTTGCTTCTTGTAAGAAAGCTACTGTTAATGTACATACTAGTAAAAACGGTAGCTTTGATTTAATGACAAGATCCTTTTAGTTATCTTCCCGTCTCAAATGGGGAAACAAAATGACATCTCTAATGTTGGGTGAGTCCGTAATTAACATCATTAATCTATCGATACCAATTCCGCAACCACCAGTGGGTGGTAATCCATATTCTAAAGCACGAATAAAGTCATGGTCAAAGTACATTGCTTCTTCATCGCCAGCATCTTTTTGTTCGACTTGTTTCTGGAAACGCGCGGCTTGATCTTCCGCATCATTGAGCTCAGAGAAACCGTTAGCAATTTCTCTACCTGTAATAAAAAGTTCATATCGTTCAGTAATGCCAGGCCTAGTGTCGGACTCTCTTGCTAAAGGGCTCACTTCTATTGGGTAATCAATAATATAGGTTGGGTCCCATAAATGTTCTTCAGCACAAACCTCGAATAGTGCAAGTTGTAGAGCACCAAGGCCTGCATTTTTGAGAGCTGGACCATCAATATGTTCACCAGCTTGTTTAAGTTCTTTACGAATAAAATCAATATCTTGTAGTTGCTCTATGGTGTAGTTTTTGCCAGATTGAGGCCCGTATTGCTGTATTGCTTGTGTAATCGTTAACCTAGCAAAGGGCTTGCCGAGGTCTAGTTCACGACCTTGATATGTCAGCTTAGCGGTTCCATGAGCTTTGATAGCGACTTCTTTGATAAGAGATTCTGTGAAATCCATCAGCCACTGATAATCTGTATAAGCCGCATAAAATTCCATCATCGTAAATTCTGGATTATGACGTGGGCTCACACCTTCATTACGGAAATTTCGATTAATTTCAAATACGCGCTCAAAGCCACCGACTACCAGTCTTTTAAGATAGAGTTCAGGAGCTATACGCATGAACATTTGCATATCTAATGCATTGTGATGTGTGATAAATGGTTTTGCTGAAGCACCACCAGGGATGACGTGAAGCATTGGAGTTTCTACTTCCATAAAACCAGCATCACGCATATATTCACGGATTGCGGACATCGCTTTACTTCTCTCGATAAAGGTTTGTCTTGTTTCTGGAGAAACTATTAAATCGACATACCGCTGGCGATACTTTAATTCTTGGCTATGTAAACCATGGAATTTATCTGGAAGAGGGCGAAGTGATTTTGTTAGAAGTCTTAAATTTTTAACTGAGACAGAAAGTTCACCTCGGTTAGTTTTGAACAAAGTACCTTCACCGGCAATAATATCTCCCATATCCCAATGCTTAAAAGCGGCATGAGAATCTGCGCCAGTTTCTTGATCATTAATATAAAACTGAATCTGTCCTGATCTATCTTGAACGGTTGCAAAGCTTGCTTTACCCATCACGCGTTTGAGCATCATTCGTCCAGCAATTTTGACGCTGATATTTTTTTCTGCCAATTCCTCTTTGGAGAGATCGTTAAATTGTTGATGAAGTTCTAGAGCTAAATGACTAGGTTTGAAATCATTTGGAAATGCGACTCCCTGTTGGCGAAGTTGAGCTAATTTTTCACGACGCTCAGCAATAATATGGTTTTCATCAATAGCTACTTCTTCGTTGGGTGAGTTTTGTTGATCATTCATAGTTTTAGACATTCATTTTTAAACTTGCTTCAATAAAAGGATCTAGATCACCATCTAGGACTTTTTGCGTATTTGAGATTTCCACATTCGTACGTAGATCTTTGATACGGCTTTGATCTAAAACGTAGGAACGAATTTGATGCCCCCAACCCACATCAGTTTTGGTTGCTTCTAATTTATCTTGTTCTGCTTGGCGTTTACGGAGTTCATGTTCATAAAGACGCGATTTCAACATTGACATTGCTTCAGCTCTGTTACGGTGTTGACTTCGGTCGCTTTGACATTGAACTACGATACCAGTTGGGATATGTGTCAAACGAACTGCAGAATCTGTTTTGTTAATATGCTGACCACCTGCTCCAGACGCACGATAGGTATCTGTTCTGATATCAGCTGGATTGATATCGATTTCAATAGAATCATCCACCTCTGGATAAACGAAGATACTTGCAAATGAGGTGTGGCGACCATTTGCTGAATCAAACGGAGATTTTCTGACTAAACGATGGACACCTGTTTCAGTTCTTAAAAAACCGTATGCATATTCACCATCAATTTTGATAGAAGCACTTTTAATACCTGCCACGTCACCATCGGATTCTTCGAGGATTTCAGCTTTGAATCCTTTACGTTCACAATAGCGAAGATATTGACGCATCAAGATACTCGCCCAGTCGCAGGCTTCTGTTCCTCCAGCACCTGCTTGAATATCTATAAAGCAGTTACAAGGATCCATCGGATGGGAGAACATACGACGAAACTCTAAATCGGCAACGATGAGCTCAATCCCTTTTTCGTCTTCTTCAATTGCCTCTATGGTTTCAGTATCATTTTCCATCGAGGCTAGTTCAAATAGCTCTAAGGCACCATTTAAGTCATCATCTAATTTCTTAATTGATGTGACGATACCATCCAATGTTTTTTTCTCTTTACCCAAAGACTGCGCTAATTTTGGATCATCCCAAATTTTGGGATCTTCTAATTGAAGGTT
>DAIQPR010000110.1:0-7991 GCA_036787315.1 Polynucleobacter sp.
CATTTTTACTGAGTATGTGCTTCATAGGTACTTCTATGGCACAGGCTAATAAAAACCCAGTCAAAATTGGTGTGATGACTGATATGTCTTCACTATTTTCAGATATTGGTGGGCGAGGTTCCGTTTCAGCAGCTCAAATGGCAATTGATGATTTTGGGGGCTCTGTTTTAGGTAAACCGATTCAATTAATTACTTATGACCATCAAAACAAGCCTGATATTGCAGCTTCAAAGGCTCGTGAGTGGTTCGATGAGGACAAAGTTAATGCAATTGTTGATTTATTACCCTCTGGGGTTGCATTGGCTGTAGCAGACGTTGCAAAGCAAAAAAATAAAATCGTACTTATTTCAGGTGGTGGAACAACAAGATTAACTAATGAAAATTGTTCACCTAACACTGTTCACTATACTTATGACACGTATGCATTGGCAACCAACACCGTTAATGCTTTGATGCAAAAAAATCTTAAGTCCTGGTATTTTCTAACTGTAGATTATGCCTTGGGCGCTTCACTAGAGAAGGATGCTACTGATGCAATTTTGGCAGGTGGTGGACAAGTTGTAGGCTCTATCAAGCACCCGACGAATTCATCCGACATGTCCTCTTTTTTATTAAAAGCACAATCGTCTAATGCTCAAGTTATTGCATTAGCAAATGCTGGAGGCGATACAACAATGGCCGTAAATCAAGCATTTGAATTTGGATTACTCAATAGCGGTAAGCAGACGCTTGCAGGTTTACATGTATTTATATCTGATATTCATAGTATAGGGTTAAAAAAAGCTCAAGGAATGTTGTTGACAACAGGATTTTATTGGGACTTAAACGATCAAACAAGAGCATGGTCTAGACGTTTTTTTGAAAAAAATAAGCGTATGCCGACGATGGTTCATGCAGGTGTTTATTCATCAACAATGCATTATTTACAAGCCATTAAGGCTTCTGGATCATCTGATACTGAAGTTGTTATGGCAAAAATGAAGTCAACACCGATTAATGATTTCTTTGCTAAAAATGCTTATATAAGAGAAGACGGGAGAATGATTCATGATATGTACCTTGTGCAGGTGAAAAGTCCTGCGGAAGCTACTACACCATGGGATTACTATAAAGTTGTTCGAACGATTTCTGGTAAAGATGCCTTTATGCCATTGTCTAAAAGCGTTTGTACTTTCATTAAGAAATAAAGCTTTTTAAGGAGAGTTATTGTGGTTAAAGATGGTAATCAACATATTGCTAGCATAAAGGATCAGCGTCAAATTTTTCTTAATGGTGAGCAAGTTAAGAATCATATTACGGATCCAGCATTTAAAGAGTCTGTAGCTTCGATTGCTGGATTGTATGATTTTCAGGCGAATCCTGAACATCAAGATTTAATGACCTTCAAGTCACCAACTACTGGTAACAATGTCAATCGAGCTTGGCAGTTACCAAGAAATTTACAAGACTTAATCACCCGTCGTAAAGCGCTTGAGGCTTGGTCTGAATTATCCTGTGGTTTTTTGGGGCGCTCTCCTGATCACGTTGCCTCAGCAATCAGCGGAATGTACATGGGGATTGATGTTTTTCGTAAGGCGGATGAGCGTAGTGCCAATGCTTTGGCTGATTACTATCGATATGCTCGTGATAATGATTTGTATTTGAGTTATGTCATTATTAATCCGCAAGCAGATAAAAGTAAGACTGCTGGTAATCAATCTCAAAATTTAATTGCTTCGATTGTGGACGAGGATGCTCAAGGTATCACAATCCATGGTGCCAAGATGTTAGGGACTGGATGTACTTTAGCTAATGAGGTTTTTATTTCTTGTATTCAGCCATTACGTCCTGGCGAAGAGAGTTTAGCTTTTAGTGCCGCTATTCCATTAGCGACAAAGGGTATAAAAATCTTGTCTCGTAAGTCTTATGAGCTGTCAAGTGTATCGACTTTTGACAATCCCTTATCAAGCCGTTTCGATGAGAATGATGCAGTCATATACTTTGATCAGGTAAAAATTCCATGGGAGCGTGTTTTTGTTTTTAAAAACGTTCAAATGATGTCTGCTCAGTGGCATGCTACACCAGCTCACGTCTATCAAAACTATCAGTGCCAAATTAGATTTATGGTCAAGATGCGTTTTTTGTTAGGAATCGCAAGAAGGATTGCAGAGACCAATGGAATTATTGATTTTCCACCAGTAGTGGAGATTCTTGGACAGATGTCAGCAGAGGTCTCCATGGTTGAAGGTTTAGTAGAATCCATGGAAGTTTCGGGCACACAAAAAGGGGAGTACTTTGTACCGAGTTCGACGCGTCTTTATGCTTCTAACGTACTCACTCAGCAGCTCTATCCAAAGTTTGTGCAAAGTATTCGTGAGTTATCTGGTGGTGGGTTAATTATGGTGCCTTCTTCGGTCAATGATTTTTCACATGAGGAAATTGCCAACCTAATTTCTCAAACTCAAAAATCACCCTCAACGGACAGTATCGGTCGCGTAAAACTATTTAAATTAGCGTGGGATGCGATTGGCTCAGAATTTGGCTCTCGTCATTTGCAATATGAGATGTTTTATTCAGGGGCTAATATGGTAACTCGAGGACATTCGTACCGTAACTATAATTGGCAACGTTCCTTAGATATGGTTGATCAATTTATGGCTAGTTATGACTCTCCAGATATCGAAAAAAATAAAATGCCTCAACTGGTGAATCTTTAATAATCAGAAAGAACAAATATGGCTTTGATAAATTTGAAGTGTGGTAATAATCTGTTTCAAGCAAATATAGATCAGCTTGTCATTGCTGGTTGGACAGGCAGAAATAGAGATGCTGTGGAACATCATATTCAAGAGCTTGAAAAAATTGGAGTTGCGCGTCCTAAAACAATCCCTTGCTTTTATCGTGTAGCAGAATATTTACTATCTACTAAATCAACATTTCAGTTTTGTGGTCCCGATTCGAGTGGCGAAGTTGAATATGTCATTTTTTCTTTACCGAATGGATTATTTATTGGACTGGGGTCAGATCATACTGATCGCAAAGTGGAAGCATACGGCGTTACTGTTTCTAAGCAAATGTGTCCTAAGCCGATTGCATCTGAGGTTTGGTCTTTTGAATCTCTAAAAGATCATTGGGATCAGCTTATTACACGTTCTTGGGTCACTAAAAATGGAGTGCGTGAGTTATACCAAGAAGGCGCTTTGGGGCGTATGCTTACTCCTCAAGATTTGATTTTTAAATATACCGGAAATTCTCAATTACCAGTTGGAACTGCAATGTTTTGTGGAACACATTCTGTTCTTGGAGAGATTGGTGGCGGGGAAATTTTTGAAATAGAATTGTTTGATCCTGTAACAAACTTATCGATTAAGCATGCGTATGGTTCGCAAATATTAGAAATTGTTGATTAACTTTAGGAGAGAAAAATGGCCCTTGATAAAGAGTGGAAAGAGTTTCATAAAGTAGATTTAGAAACTGGTTGGGAAGTACCTCCAGGTTACCCTCCTGGAATACAGCAAAAAATTCTTGCTGGTAAATTAGATGAAAAAAATGGCATTGGATCTAGAACACGCCACTTACGTTTCGAGCCAGGTGAATATACAACTGCTCCATTTATTCATGAATATTGGGAAGAGGTTTATTTGGTTAGTGGTGATTTAACAGTGGGTAATGATGCAAATGGTAATGGTGGCGTATCTTTTGAGCCTGGAACTTATGCTTGTCGTCCGCCTGGAACACCTCATGGACCTTTTAAGTCTGAAAAAGGTTGTCTTCTCTTAGAGATTCACTACTTTGATAATCAGAAGTAATGAATTTGGATTCACCAATTAAAACGATTGAGAATCTTCAATCACAGATTAAACAAGGAAATTTATCTGTTACGGATATTGTTAAGCAGTCTTTATTTCGTATTCATGACCCTTCTGGACAAGGTAAATTTTGTTTCAATGCGACTTTTGATGAAGCAGCCTTGTCCAATGCCTTGCAACAAGACTTGGATCTCTCTACATCGCGAAATCTTCTTCCTTTAACGGGTGTTACAGTTTCTATCAAAGATTTATTTGATACTGAAGGTTACACAACAACCTCTGGATCACTTGTATTAGGTCAAAATTTGCCAGCCACAAAAGATGCCGAAGTCATTCACCGGCTTCGTCGGATGGGGGCTTTTCCAATAGGGCGGACAACCATGACGGAGTTTGCATATTCTGGGCTTGGTTTAAATCCCCATTACGGTACACCTCTAAATCCCTTTGAGCGAGAAATCAGTCGAATGCCCGGTGGTTCTACTTCAGGAGGAGCAGTTAGTGTCTCTGATGGTATGGCGACGGTTGCTATGGGCTCAGATACTGGCGGATCGTGTCGAATTCCAGCGGCACTTTGTGGATTGGTAGGATTTAAACCCACAGCAAAAAGGTATTCTCAGGAGGGGGTATATCCCTTGTCACGCAGTCTAGATTCTGTAGGATTTATGGCTCCGTCTGTAAATTGTTGCATCTCAGTCGATAAGGTTTTAGCTAAAGAGGAATACTTGACAGAAGATATATTAGTAAAGGAACCTTTGCGACTAGGTGTTTTGGAAAATATAGTGCAGGATGGCTTAGATTTTGATGTGAAGACGAATTTTGAAAGATCATTAAATATATTGAGGTCAAAGGGGGCTCATTTATTTAACGTTCATAGTTCGACAGTTAATCGTGTATTAGAGATTCAAGGACAGCCAAGAATTGTTTCTGCAGAAGCGCATGCACAATTTGAGGAGATTCTTAATCAACAAAGTGAGCAAATGGATCCCCGTATTGCGTCTCGAATTATTAAAGGAAAAGATGTAAGTTCCGCAACATATATTCGAACAATGCAAGAGCGTAATGTGCTTATACAATCATGGGGAAAAGAGTTTGACAGTCAAACCATATGGATTATGCCAACCGTGCCAATGATTGCTCCAAAGATGAGTGATTTGGTACAGGATGATGAATATTTTCGAATCAATGCTTTGATGCTACGTAATCCTGGAATTTTTAATTTTTTAGATGCTTGTGCGATTTCTATACCTAATCATCAACCGGACAAACCTCCTACTGGGCTTATGCTTGTGGCGCCATCAAACTTTGATCAAAAGCTACTTCAGATAGCTAAAATTATTCAAGGCTATTTATCTTAAAGCCGAAATAAATTTAAATATGTTTTTATACACAATTTTTATATCTATCAATATTGCATAATAAAAGAAATATAATCCAATAATTAAGAATAAAAATCTTATTCAGCTTTTAGAAGTTGAATCTATAAAAGAGACTAAAAATGTACGACTACATTATTGTTGGCGCTGGTGTGGCTGGTTGTGTTCTAGCAACTAGGTTAACTGAAAATCAAGTTAAAAAAGTATTATTAATTGAGGCCGGCCGTGACATCCCTAGCGGATCTGAGCCAGCAGATATTTTAGACAACTATCCAACATCGTATTACAACAAAACATATATGTGGAGTGGCTTAAAGGCTGCTTGGAAGAAAAGTAAGGATGGTTTAACTAATTTTCCCCAGGGAAAGATTATGGGTGGTGGTGGTTCATTAATGGGGATGGTTTCACTTCGTGGAACTCCTGCGGATTACTCTGATTGGGTAAGTTCTGGAGCGGAGGGATGGTCATGGGACGACGTCCTTCCATACTATAAAAAATTAGAAAATGACTGGGATTTCCACAATGAGTTTCATGGTGATCAAGGGCTTATTCCAATTAGAAGATTACCCAAAACGAAATGGCAGCCTCTAACGAAAGCAATTGGAGATTATGCTCAGCGTAGCGGCTTTGACTTTATCGAAGACATGAATGGTGATTTTCGTAGTGGATTTGGTTCTGTGCCGATGTGTAATACAGAAACAAGAAGGGCTTCTACCGCTCTGTGTTATTTAACAGCTAGTGTGCGTTCAAGAAAAAATCTTACGATTCTTACGAACTCTCCTGTAAAAAAAATTCTGTTTGATCAAAAAAAAGCTGTTGGAATTGAGCTTTTCGAAGCTAAGGCTGAAGTATTTCATTATGCGAATGAAATCATAATCTCAACGGGCGGAATATTTTCTCCAGCCTTGTTAATGAGATCTGGTATTGGTGACCAAAAGCGTTTAAGTGATTTACAAATTCCTATTGTTACGAATAGACCTGGTGTTGGCAAGAACTTACAAAATCATGCAACTTTATTTATAGGATTTCATTTAAAGAAACACGCTAGGCAAGATCGTCAATTACGCACTCACCCAAGTGCTAGCTTTCGATTTTCATCTAATTTGCCAGATTGTCCACCATCGGATTTATATATTAATGTGCAGAGTAAAACATCTTGGAATGCTATGGGGGCACAAATCGGAAATCTCGCGCCATGTTTATTGAGGCCAAAGTCAGTTGGTGCAATCGATTTAAATCCGAATGATATCTTTTCACATCCGCAAATTGAATTTAATTTTTTAGATCATCCTCAAGACCTTGAACGCTTAAAAATAGCATTCATAGAATCCGTCAAAATCCTTTTAGATCCTAAAGTAAAGTCTTGTATGGGTAAGCCTTTTCCTGTGAGATTTACCGATCGATTGAGGCTATTGAATGAGTTCACTCCCAAAAATGCTCGCAAAGCTAATTTATTAGCAAACTTTTTAGATATATTTCCATGGGCAAGTGATTATGTACTCAGTAATCTAACTGGTGAAAGATTAGACCTAGCGAAATTAATTAAAGATGATGAAGCTTTAACCCAACATGTTTTACAAAATGTTGCCGGCTTATTTCATCCAGTTGGTACTTGTTCAATGGGGTTAAAAGAAAATAATCAAGCCGTTGTTGATCAAAATGGATTAGTGCATGATGTTGAAGGATTAAGAGTTGTAGATGCTTCTATCATGCCTAATTTGATGGCAGGAAATACTAATATACCTACGATCATGGTGGCAGAGAAAATTGCTGCCACCATCATTGGCCATTAAGCAGCCATTAATTTGATTCTTTTAGAAGTCCTGCTTTAGACATAATTTCTCTAACGGTACTTTGTCTGCTGCTCAATTTGGGTATAACTTTTTCAGGGGAAATATATTCCCATTGAGCATCTCGCTCTTGAACATATTTAATAAATTCGGGGTCTTTTGCAGCTTGTTCAATTGCTTTGGTTAATTTTTCAACGATATCTTTAGGTATGCCTGGAGGTCCAATCACAATATTCGTTGACTCCCAACTTACTGGATAACCTAGTTCTTTTACTGTAGGTAATTTGTCATAGGGTGGAGGTGCTCTATTTTCTGAGAGGGCAGCTAAAAATTTAACTTGTCCACCATCTAATAAAGCTTTTGCTGAGCCTAATCCTGCAACTCCTAGTTCAGCATGCCCGCCACCGACCATTAATGTAACTGCTCCACCAGCACCAGTTACTGGAATACTTGCCATGTTGAGGTTGGTACCGGTTAAAAATGTTTGTGCTGCAACCCACCAACTCTGTCCGACACCTGCGGTTGATAGATTGAGTTTTCCAGGGTTAGCTTTTGCATAGGCAATAGCTTCTTGAATTGTATTAAATTTGATTTCACTTTTAGTAGATCCAATAACTATTGGGAAAAAGGTTGCATAGCCACCAAAGTGCGTAAAATTGTTATAGTCTAGAGGTGAAACACCTTGGAGTTTGTTAGTAATGATAGTAGCTGAAGCCCATCCAAGGGTATATCCATCCGGTTTAGATTGATTAATTTCTCTGTAGCCAATTGAACTTCCAGCGCCGGGTTTATTAATGATAGTTATTGGTTGACCGATTATTCTAGAAACTCTTTCCATCAGTGGTCTAGCTAAAACATCTCCGTCTGAACCAGCTTCTACAGCCATGATAAAAGTTATAGGCCGTGACGGGTATTTTTCTTGTGACCAAGCGCTATTTAAATGCAGTAAGAAAGTTATAAAACCGAGAACAACTAAGTTTTTAAATCGTGACTTCATTTTGTCTCCTTTTGGATTATTAATTATTTAATTCATCTTCTAT
>DAIQPR010000111.1:0-7914 GCA_036787315.1 Polynucleobacter sp.
GTGTCTACCAATACCATGATAAATAAAACCTAATTCCGATAAATTCTCTGGCTCAAATAAGTTTCGTCCATCAAAAATAATGGGTTTTTTAAGTTTCTGTTTTAACAAATCAAAGTCTGGGCTTCTGAAAGCTTTCCATTCTGTAACAATGATTAAAGCATCAGCACCTTCAAGTGTATCGTTTGGCTTATCAACAGTTTTGACCTTTGCTAATAGTTCAGGTTCATTTTTAAAATCTAATTCAAATGCATGCCATGCCTCTTGAGTCGCAACAGGATCATGTGCAACAATTTCCGCACCACGATTTAAAAGCTCACGAATAATGATTCGACTTGGGGCTTCACGCATATCATCCGTATTTGGTTTAAATGCCAAACCCCATAAGGCAAAACGCAGTCCAGTTAAATCTTGACCAAAATAATGGATGACTTTGTCGACTAAAATACGCTTTTGAGCATCATTAACCTCTTCAACAGCTTGAAGGATCTTCAATTGGAGTTGATACTCTTGCGCAGTTCGCGTTAAAGCCTGCACATCCTTTGGGAAACAAGAGCCTCCATAACCAGTCCCTGCATATAAAAAGCCATATCCAATTCTGGAATCAGAACCAATACCCTGACGAACAGCTTCAATATCTGCACCTACTTGATCTGCTAAATTTGCTAATTCATTCATGAATGAAATACGTGTTGCTAACATAGCATTAGCTGCATATTTTGTTAGCTCAGCACTTTTGACATCCATGTAAAAAGTTCTCTCATGGTGTCTGTTAAATGGCGAGTATAGTTTGCGTACTTTTTCTTTAGCATAGCGTCCATGCTCAGTATCGTCAGAGCCCACCACAATTCTGTCTGGTCTCATAAAGTCTTCTACCGCAGCACCCTCTTTAAGAAACTCAGGATTCGAGACGACTGAAAAATGTACATCCTTAACCCCTCGGCGGTCTAACTCAGCTTGCATCGCTTGTGTAACTTTTTGGGCTGTTCCAACCGGCACAGTAGATTTGTCAATAATGACTTTAAAACTGTTCATATGGGTTGCAATATTTTTAGCTGCTGCTAATACATATTTAAGGTCAGCGGAACCGTCTTCATCAGGAGGCGTTCCTACAGCAATAAATTGAATTTCGCCATGCTCTACACTAGCAGCAACATCTGTAGAAAATATAATTCGTCCAGCTTCTTTGTTTCTGGTTATCATTTCTTTCAAACCAGGTTCATAGATAGGTACTCCACCACTATTCAGAATATCTATTTTTCTTTGATCAACATCCAAGCAAAATACTTGGTTACCTAATTCTGCTAAACAAGCACCAGTAACCAAACCTACATATCCACTCCCAATAATGGTAACCTTCAAATTAATCCTCGCAAAAATTATTCCGTTGAGTTTCCTGAAAAGCTTATCCTACAAAGCCTTCACTTCTTTTAGGTGAGTATACATCCCAGTGATTACAGCCAGGACACTGCCAATAAAAACGCCTAGCCCTAAAGCCACAATTACTACATGTATATCTAGCTAAACTGTTTGTACGATGCTTAAGAAGATCTAAGGAAGCTTTTGTTTGAGCAATCAAAGCTGGATCTTGATTTGCTTGAGCAAGTTGGTATTCTGTTTCAAATCTCTTGGTCATAGCAGTTAAGCTAGGCGTGTCTAACATGACCTGATTTAAAAGCTCTAATGCCTTTTCCGCCCCTAAGATTCTAAGGGTGTGCTTGTAAATAATATCTAATAACTCTCCGGTGCCTTGATCTTTTAAATGAGGTATTAATTGTTTCAAACCCTCTTCTTCTTGATTAAGCTCTGCAGAAGCTTTAATCCATTTGTCTGCAATTAGATGCAGAAAACTAGGGGCATTTTTTTCAATATAACGCCAGATTAAAAGAGCTTCTTGGGGTTGTTGCATTAAGCTTGCTAACTCACCCTGAATAATAGTTGCACGAACATGATGAGGTACTGCCTGATATGCATGCTCGATTGCTTCTTTCGCTACAGAAATATTTTTTGCACGAATGGCTTCTTGAGCAATTTCGCAATAAAAATGGGCAATCTGTTCTTTGTAACTTTGCGATTGAAGTGTCTCTAACTCTGTAGCAGCAATAATAGCTTTGTGCCAATCTTTTTCGATTTGATACATCTCAAGTAAAGCAATTTTGGCAGGTAATGCATATTTACCTTCTGTGACTAAATTCAAACTAGCTTCTGCACGGTCCAACATTCCTGCACGTAAAAAGTCACGCCCTAACTCATATGAAGCATGCGCTCTATCTCTTGGGCGAATATCTTGTCGATTACTTAAATGCTGGTGAACACGAATCGCACGCTCTGTCTCACCTCGGCGACGGAACAAACTTCCTAAAGCAAAATGTAACTCAGTAGTCTCAGGATCAAGCTGCGCAACTTCAACAAGAGCATCAATGGCCTTGTCGTGCTGTTCATTGAGTAATAAATTTAGACCCTTAAAAGTAGATCGCTCTTTTTTTGCTTGTTCAACATCATCTTCAAACTCTTGAAGACGCATCTCCCACCTAGCAGCTAACCAGCCTAGGCCAAATAAAATTGGAATTAAAAGTAACCAATAACTTTGAAATTGCATTTATTCTTAGCGCCCTATTTGATCTTTTTAAATCTTAAGGCCATTAATGCAATCAAAAGGCCTATTAAAAATGAACTCAACAATAAAATATTCAAAGGAACCTGACTAGAACGATTCACAAACCAATGAAATTCAACTGTAGATGAGTTAATTGTTGCTAATAAAAAAATGATAAGAAAAATGACTATTCGTGCAAATTGACGAAATATACGCCATACAAACTGTATCAGCGCTGTCATTTTTAGGCAATAGAACTGTCAGAGGCCGCTTTATAGTCAACACGCTCTCTGAGTTCTTTTCCTGGCTTAAAGTGAGGTACTTTTTTCTCAGGAATCATCACTTGCTCACCAGACTTTGGATTTCTTCCAACTCTTGCCGGACGATGATGTAATACAAAACTTCCTACTCCACGTAATTCAATTCTCTTACCACTTGCTAATGCTTGTGTCATGGTATCAAGCAGCGTCTTCACAGCTAACTCAACATCTTTTGGCAATAATTGAGGAAATTGTTGAGATAATAATTCGACTAACTCAGATCTAGTAATGGAACTTTCAATCACTACATCCGTTGCTACTTGCTGTTCTTGACTCATATCTCAACACCTCTAAATAAAAAACCGCTACGCAAAAGCGTAGCGGCATATTGCCAATTAACCTTGATTATCTAATTTCGCCTTCAGTAAAGCTCCAAGATTTGTAGTACCACTACTTGCTTCGTTTTGCATCTTAGACATTACTTCTTGCTGATCAGCATTATCTTTTGCTTTGATCGATAAATTGATACTTCTAGATTTACGATCAACGTTAATGATCATTGCAGAAACTGTATCACCCTCTTTGAGAGCAAGGCGAGCATCTTCTACACGATCAGTAGAGATTTCAGAAGCACGTAAATAAGCTTCAACTTCAGGAGCTAACTCAACAACAGCACCTTTAGCATCAACAGATTTAACAACTCCAGAAACTAATGCACCTTTGTCATTCTCAGATGTGTAGTTGTTGAATGGATCACCTGAAAGCTGTTTAATGCCTAAAGAGATTCTTTCTTTTTCTACATCAATTGCGAGAACAACAGTGTCAATCTCATCACCCTTCTTGAACTTCTTCACAGCTTCTTCGCCAGCTTCGTTCCAAGAAATATCTGATAAATGCACTAAACCATCAATACCACCGTCAAGACCAATAAACACACCAAAGTCAGTGATTGACTTAATTGCACCTGAAATCTTGTCGCCCTTGTTATGATTGCGCGCAAACTCATCCCATGGATTTGTTTTGCACTGCTTCATACCAAGACTGATACGACGCTTGTCTTCATCAATATCTAAAACCATTACTTCAACATCAAGACCTAATTGAACAGCCTTGCCTGGAGCAATATTTTTATTAGTCCAATCCATCTCAGATACGTGTACCAAACCTTCGATACCAGACTCAATCTCAACGAAAGCACCGTAATCAGTTAAGTTAGTTACCTTACCAAATAAACGTGTATTTGGCGGATATCTTCTTGCAATACCAACCCAAGGATCATCACCTAATTGCTTAATACCGAGTGAAACACGATTTTTGTCTTGGTCGTAACGCAAAATCTTTGCAGTAACTTCTTGACCTACAGTCAAAACTTCACTTGGATGACGCACACGACGCCATGCTAAATCAGTAATGTGTAACAAACCATCAATACCACCGAGGTCAACGAATGCGCCGTAGTCAGTAATATTTTTGATAGTACCCTGAACAATAGTTCCTTCTTTGAGGTTGTCCATGAGTTTTTGACGCTCTTCACCTTGACTTGCCTCAACCACAGCACGACGAGATAAAACAACGTTGTTTCTCTTACGGTCAAGTTTGATAACTTTAAAGTCCATTGTCTTGCCTTCATAAGGCGAAGTGTCTTTAATAGGACGTGTATCAAGCAATGAACCTGGTAAGAAAGCACGGATACCATTGACCATAACAGTCAATCCGCCTTTAACTTTACCAGTAACTGCACCAGTAACGAGTTCACCTTGCTCAAGAGCTTTCTCAAGATTCATCCATGAAGCTAAACGCTTAGCTTTATCTCTAGAGAGAATAGTGTCGCCATAGCCATTTTCGAGCGCATCAATCGCAACTGATACGAAATCACCAGGTTGAACATCGATTTCTCCCTGGTCATTGTGGAATTCTTCTACGGGAATAAATGCTTCAGACTTAAGTCCTGCATTAACAACAACGAAATTATGATCAATACGCACTACTTCTGCGGAAATGACCTGCCCAGATTTCATATTTGAACGGGCTAATGATTCTTCAAATAGGGCTGCAAATGATTCAGACATGTTTACTTATCTGTTGGAAAATCCAACGGGTTAGGTTAAATAACCCATTTTGTAACGCTTTTAAGAACCACTTGGGCGCGCCAGGAATCAAAACGGGGCTCAAAACAACTACTTACTTCATTTATTAGACCAATTCGTACCAATGAATAATCTGATTAACAGCTTCATCAATTGATTTATCGCTTGTATCTAGTAAAAAAGCATCCTCACTTTTCTTAAGTGGTGCAACAGCTCTTTGAGTATCTCGTAGATCTCGCGCCACTAAATCTTGAGTAAGGCTTTCTATATTAGCAGAAATTCCTTTGGCAATCAATTGTTTATATCTTCTTTCTGCACGAATTGTTGCTTCTGCTGTCAAAAAGACCTTTAATTGGGCTTCAGGGAAGACAACACTGGCCATATCACGGCCATCAGCTACCAAACCAGGAGGTTTTAAAAAGCTTCTCTGCAACTGAAATAAAGCATCCCTTACCTCAGGTATTGCGCCAACACTAGATGCCCTTAGCCCCATTTCTTCAGTTCTTATGGCATCAGTTACTTCAATTTGGTTTAAGAAAATTCTATCGTTTCGAAACTCTATTTGAAGGGATAAAGTTAGTTTTGCCAAAGCGTGTACTTCTGAAAACGCAATACCAGCCTCTTTACTAGCAAATCCAACAATCCTATATAAAGCACCACTATCCAAGTAGTGAAAACCTAGTTTGCTGGCAACCAATTGCGCAACGGTACCTTTTCCAGAAGCAGTAGGCCCATCAATGGCAATAATCGGAATCATAATTAGTCAGCACGCAATAATTGTTGCCAAACTTCGAAATATTTTGGGAAAGTTTTAGATACGCACTCCGGATCGTTAATGTAAAACGAATTAGGTCCAAAGGCAGCCAATGAAAAACACATGGCCATGCGGTGGTCATCGTATGTGTCAACGCCACCCTCAGGAACTTGCCAAGTCTGAGGAGCTTTAATCTCAATAAAGTCATCGCCAGAACTTACTATCGCACCAAATTTACTTAATTCTGTAACCATAGCAGCAATTCGATCGGTTTCCTTGACACGCCAACTAGCAATTCCAGTCAATTTGGTTGTGCCCTCAGCAAACATACCCAAAACTGCAAGTGTCATTGCAGCATCTGGAATCTCTGTGCAGTCGAGATCAATAGCGCGTAAACGACCATCTTCCGTGTCTACTCCCCTCACCTCAATCCAATCTGCACCCATCGATACATTAGCACCCATCATGGATAAGGCTTTTGCAAAAGCAATATCCCCTTGAATGCTTTCCCGACCAGCACCCCGAACAATAACTGGTCCACCACCTAAAGCTCCCAATCCTAAAAAGTAAGAAGCAGATGAAGCGTCACCCTCTACAGCAAAGTAGCCAGGTGCAGTATATGGAGATACATCGCTATTATTTTGAGCAGGTATAGTAAAAGATTGCCAATTGTCGTTGTGAACTTGAACACCAAATTTAGCCATTAAATTGGTAGTAATTGCAATATAAGGCTTAGAGATTAACTCCCCAATAACATCAATTTTTATTGGCGTTGAAGATCTCAATAAAGGAAGCGCCATTAACAAAGCAGTTAAGTACTGACTAGAAACATCTCCACGAACTCTAACCGTTTGCTGCGTATTGATATCACCTCGATGAATTCGTATTGGGGGATATCCATGTTGAGCTACATATTCAATATTGGCCCCAATACCCAGAAGACCCTCTACTAAATCTGCTATCGGTCTTTCATGCATTCTAGGAACACCATGCAATAAGTACTCACCACCTAAAACCGCAAGTGCAGCTGTAAGTGGTCGAATCGCAGTCCCAGCATTACCCATGAAAAGATCAGCCCGCTCTTCTGTAAAGCGCCCTCCATTACCTTCAATCTGGAGAATCTCTAGACCATCTTTTATGAAAGTAGTTTGCTGAACCCCTAAAGTCTGCAAAGCATCTCTCATTACGCGCGTATCGTCTGCATCAAGTAAACCTGCAAGTCTGGTTGTTCCTTTTGATAAAGCACTTAGCAAAAGTACGCGATTTGAAATACTTTTTGAACCAGGTAACTGAATATCACCTTGGGCAACTTTTTGAGGATGAACCAATAAAGCCGGTGATGACATTTTTAACCCTGCCACTTATTTCGTGAATCACTTGCAATTTGAAACATTTTTTGAAGCTCAGTGGCATCTTTGTTTTGTATGGCTGATTTCATACGCTGAATGATTAACAAGTATGTATCAAGTTCCCCTAAGATCGCATCATGATTCGCTAAGGATATATCAGTCCACATTTCAGGGCTAGATCCTGCAATGCGCGTAAAGTCCCTAAATCCCGCTCCCGCATGCACAAATTTCTTTTGAGCATCCTGGGCATTTGCAATCTGAAGCATCAATGCATAGGAAAGCAGATGGGGCAAATGCGATACAGCAGCAAAAATATGATCATGCTCGAGCGCTGCCATCTTGTGAACTACTGCGCCAATCTTTTCCCAAGACTGAACAATCTTATCTATGTCATCTGGACGATTTTCTAATAAGGGGCAAAGGATAATCTGTTTATTAACAAATAGATCTATCTTGGCAGCACTTGCTCCATGCTGTGCACCTCCTGCAATAGGATGACATGGTATGAACTGGGCCACACGCTCTGCCAATAATTCTTTTGCAGCAGCAACGATATCCATCTTGGTACTTCCAACGTCAATAATGATTGCGTTAGGCTTAATGTGCTCTTTAATAGCTAATAAAATATCTTTGACCTTAGCAACCGGAACACATATAACAATCAAATCACTTTCTTTAGCCAATTGCGTTAAATCAACAATCTCGTCGATTTGCTTAAGCTCTAATGCGGTTTCCAAATTGGACTGAGAACGCCCCGAACCCAAAACTTTCTGAACTAATCCTGCTTGTTTAAAAGATAAACCAATAGAACCACCAATCAGCCCAACACCGATAATGCCCAAGGTTTTAAAAAGTTGAGGGGAAGCAGGAG
>DAIQPR010000112.1:0-7903 GCA_036787315.1 Polynucleobacter sp.
ATCTTTAAGTGCATTTTTAGCCGCAACATTCGCATCAATCTTTCCTCCATTAAAAATTGGGAGGTTAATTACTGGACCAATAGAAAAAATTTGACTGTCTTGATTAAGTAACTGATTAAACCCAAATGCCTGATATCCCAGATTACCTGCCAAATTAAAACTAGGTAAATAATCTAAGCGAGCAGCTTTAAGATCCTCCTTATTTGCTTGAATTTGGGCAAGTAAGCCTTGCAAATCAGGGCGTCGAGCTACCAAGTCTGAAGGAATAGTCTTTGGAGTGTGAGTTGCTATATCGGATATATTAAGATGAGGAGTTCTTAAGTTATCTCCATAACTTGGTCCTTGTCCCACAAGAACTGCAAGTTGATGACGCCATAGCTCTAATGCTTTTAGAGCCTGCCCTTCTTGCGATCTTACTGTATCGTTATCAACCTTACGTTGCTCTAAAAGAACCTGATCAATCACACCTTTTTGATGACGCTCTTTAGCAATACTCAGGAGCGTATCACTGATTTGACTATCTTTTTTAGCTAATTGATAAGATTTGAAAGCATAATCATACTCAATATAAGCTGCAACAACTCCACTCGTGAGAGCTTGTTTTGCCGCGTCTAATTGTGTTTGTGCTCCAACAAAACGATATTTGGAACCGTCTAATAGATGCTTTTGTTTACCCCACACATCTAACGACCAATCAAAGGTCAAAGCTATGATTCCATAATTTTGTAACTTATCAAAAGTAGGAGGAAATATATAGTTTTTGGATAGCTCTTGACGATTTATTTGGGTATTTATACCAATTTGTGGCAATAAGCTAGAACGGTTAGCATCTATTAATGCCTTTGCATTTTGAATTCGAGTATCTGCAGTTTTAATACTAGGAGAATCTCTTAGAGCTTGATCTATCAAACGATTTAATTGCTCATCACCAAGTTGTTTCCACCAGTTTTCTTCAATTTTGATAGCATTTGAAATGTTTGGTTCAACTTTGGCAGTAGCCGGAATTAGGGCAGTATCTTGTTGAAAAGCGGCGCATGAACAAAGCAGTCCAATGCCAACAAGACTTGGTAAAAGTTTACTGAGGTATCGAAACATTAACAAATTAGTCATGCAATTAGTGGAATAGTTGCAAAATTTCAAAAATCAAATAAATAAGAAAATTTAACAGTAAGGAATACTGCTAAAGATTGAACATATCCCTGAGGTGATTATCGTAACAGATTAGTCAGAAAGATGTTTTATCTTAGAGCTTTATGATCAAGGTATATCGTAATAATACTCATTACTCTAGTGAATTATTAGTTGCTTATCAATCCATCCCTACCTAATGCGTTGAATCCATAAAGGCGTTCTGAATTTTCAATAAAAATTAGTTTACGTAGAGATTCATCAGGTACCCAATCGAATAATAAATTGCATAAATCCGCATCATTCGGCATTTGGTTTTTAACCATAACATGAGGCCAGTCTGTTCCCCAAACGATTTGACCTGGGCTATTATCTAATAATGTTTTTGCAAACAATTTGACATCACTATAAGGTAAAGTGTTTATCGCCGAAATTCTATATGGAGCGGTGAACTTTACCCATGCCCTACCCTCTTTCATAAGAGATAATAATCCCTGAAAACCCTTCGTTTGAATACCCAAAGAACAATGCTGGTAACCATAATGTCCTAAAACAATTGGAACTGGAAAATCTTGAAATAAGTTAGCAATATCGGGAAACTCATTAACGTGCATTAGTAATTCAATATGCCATCCAAACGGAGAAACCTTAGCTGCTAATTTATTTAAATATTGAATAGGCAATACACCTTTAGATTCGCTTAAGTCAACAATATTACATCGAACTCCTCGGACGCCTAACTGATGCATCACTTTTAAATCATCGTGTGAAATTTCTTCATTAACCACCGCCACTCCGCGGAATTTAGAAGAATCCGATTTTAGGACCTCTAACATTGCTGAATTATCTTCACCATAGATACTAGGTTGAACTAATACTGCTCGATCAACCCCAAGTGTTTTCAATAATGCTAAATAATCTGGCAATAAAGCATCGTGAGGGGTATAAATTCTATTAGTTGAATAAGGAAATCGATCAACCGGCCCGCAAATATGCATGTGGCAATCAATTGATCCTGTTGGCAGTTTAAATTTTGGCTTTCTTAATTCTTTATCAGGTGCCTGACAGTATGGCGCATCTATCATGCATTAAATTCCAATATGTCTAAGCCCGAATAGCGATCAATACAGTAAACCAAATTATTGTCATCTACAAAAACGTCATTCGTTTGAGGCGCCGCACGTCCCTCAGCAGGCAGTGGAATATAAAAGCCGACCTCTTTAGGCGAAAGTGGATTTGCTACATCAACAGCCCTCAAACCGCCTGCAAACCAAGTACAAAATACCATCGTTCCTTTACGCTGCTCCTGAAATTGATGAGCCCCAAAACGGCCGGGTGTTGCCCTACTCCAAGGAGAATCCAATTCGCTTACTTCATAGATAGAAAGTGGTTTTATAGCATTTAAATCAGTTACGTCGAAAACCCACATACAGCCATGAGGACGTCCTTTCCTGCGATCTAATTCTTCTGCATCATGAGCATGATCTTCTTCATCAATCGCAACAGCTATACGCCTACCATCAATTAAATCTTGTAATGGCATAAAGGTATGCGAAGGTTCCGGAAACGGAGGGTGATAGTTATATGTGCCCAGTGTTGTAGGCTTTGAAATATTGGTAACATCTATCACTCCAATTCCACCATGCCATAGTCCTGCCCATAACTCATTACCAAAGCGTAAAGCATGATGTAAACGATGCCGTCTACCAGACCAGTAGGGCTTTTCACCTGCCACTATATGCTGTCCCGGCATCCACCAACGACTCACTTCACTTGGACGTGTTGGATTCGAAATGTCATATATTACTAAAATATTACCTAAAAAGCCTTCCATTTCTGTTGAGATATAGGCGTAATTCTCATCTACATCAAAACGATGTACACCTATACCACCAGTCTTCTGATGAGCGAGAAGTTTTGGATTTGTTTTATCAGATATATCGTATATTTTAAAGCCTCCATTTTGGTATGGCTTTTTCTGTGCAGCTTCTACAATTGGAATATCTTGCTCTCGCACATTTAAGGCTAGAGCTAATTCTGCATGTGTCGCTTCTCTACCCAATTGCTTTAAAAGTCTAGCCTTTACCCCCGGCATCTCATCGGCACGCCGACCAATAGGAGTCATATTTCTCTCACTATTTACAAATAACAAATCACCAACAACTCTGGCTTTATGAGAATGTGACTCAGGATCATCTAAAAATATTTGATGAACAATTTTGGGATTCTTAGGATTTGAGATATCTATGATAGATGTGCCTAAATTATTTTTATTAGGTATATGACCTATATACGCATAGTTATCTTTGACAGTAACTTGCCCACCGCCAGGTATCTCTATTCGAGATACAGATTTGAAATTATTAGTAATCGGTTGATTCATATTTATCTCTAGCTCTCTATTATTCAGTTGCACCAGAATCTTGAACAGTTTTAGTCCATTTAGGTATTTCTGTTTTTATATACTCAGAAAATTCTTTTGCATTTAAGAAGGACGGGGTCATTCCTAAAGATCTAAACGTATTGAGTAATTCAGAATTGTTTTGTACCGCTTGCAATTCTATATTAATACGTTGAACGATATGCTCCGGTACCCCAGATGGAACAACAATTCCATGCCATGAAACCATTTCAAATCCTGGCAGTCCAGCCTCTGACATCGTTGGAATATTTGGAAAATCTTTTAATCGTTGGAGTGATGTAACTGCAATTGGTTTTACTCGTTTATCCTTAATAAATGGGATCACTGAGGCAGAGGTAGCAAACATCATATTGATATGCCCCGCAATTAAATCGACTAGGGCTGGTTGTGCACCCTTATAAGGCACATGCATAATTTTGATATTAGCTGAAGTTTTAAAAAGTTCACCCGCTAAATGTGGAGCGGCTCCCATTCCTGAACTTGCAAAAGTTAACTCATTGGGTTTTAGCTTGGCCAAAGCAATTAGTTCTTTTAAATTATTTACAGGCAATGATGGATTAACAACCAAAATATTTGGCTGGGATGCAACTAAACCTATAGGAGAAAAATCTTGTGATGGATTAAAGCCAAGGTTTTTATATAGCGCTGCGTTAGTTGCAAGAATACTGTTATTACCCAATAACCATGTATATCCATCTGGTGGACTATGGGCTACAAATTCAGCCGCTAAATTACCCCCTGCTCCAGGCTTGTTATCTATAATGATTGACTGCCCTAAACCGACTGACATCTTCTGTGCAACAGTTCTAGCAATGATATCGCTTGGCCCCCCTGCAGTAAAACCAACAACAAAACGTATTGGCTTGATAGGCCAAGTATCAGCTGCAATAGATATTCTTGTCATGAAAATTGCAAGCAATATCAGGAATAAAAGTCGGAGGTTTTGTCTCATTTTTTTATAATCTATAGTTATTGAACATTAACTTAACACACTTTAAAAAATAGTCATAAATTTCAACTGTATAAACACACTTAAATTAACATTTGATCCTTTGAACCAAGTTAATCAATCAAAATCGATGTTCAACATGTTATTTAATGATGAGATAACAATTTTTTATTAGAAATTACCCTAGTTTTGGCGTATTTTGTCTTTGAATTCAAATATTCTAAAAGTTAATTAAATTAAATATTTTTCTAGGAGACTAAATGCCTGAAATTACACTTCAAGTCAACGGTAAAAATTTATCGTTCAAAGCAGATGATGATATCCCTCTACTCTATGCATTACGAGATGAATTAAATTTTCAAGGACCTAAATTTGGATGCGGCTTAGGGCAATGTGGTGCTTGTACAGTAATGGTAAATAATCAGGCAGTTCGTTCATGCATCACACCAGCGGCTTCAGTTGTTGGTCAAAAAATCACAACGCTAGAAGGTCTCGGAAGCTCATCAAAACCAGGTAAATTACAACAGGCTTTCATAGATGAGCAAGCTGTTCAATGCGGTTATTGTATTAATGGCATGATCATGACAGCTTCTGCCTTTTTGGCAAAGAATAAAAATCCTACAGACACACAAATTGCCGAAGCATTATCAGGGAATCTTTGTCGTTGTGGAACTCATCAACGAATCGTAGCAGCCGTAAGACGCTACTTGAACGCAGCTTAAACAATCATTGGATGAAGGAATCGTCATGAATGCTTTTACTCGTCGTGAATTTTTAAAATCTAGCTTTGCTGGATTACTGGTTGTTCATTTTTCATTAGACAGCTTTGCAGCTTCTAGTCCTGTTTTAGCTCCGCCTAAAAACGTTGACCGCGCAGATGTAGATGCTTGGCTCAGTATCGACAAAAGCAGTAAAGTCACCGTTTATGCTGGTAAGGTCGATCTTGGAACAGGCGTAAAAACTGCTTTAGCACAAATTGTGGCAGATGAACTCTATGTGCCATTTAATGATATCAAAATGGTTATGGGAGACACCGCAACAACTCCTGATCAATGGATCACTGGAGGAGCTCTATCCATTATGCAAGGCGGAAGTGAACTGCGCGTTGCAGCAGCGAATGCTAGAGAAGCGTTGTTGAAAAAAGGCTCCGAAGTATTAAAAAAACCTAGTAGTGAACTAACACTCAAAGATGGTTTTGTTATATCCAAAAATGACTCTAATGCAAAAGCTGCATATGCAGACTTAATTGGTGATGGTTTTCAGATTAAGGTCGACCCCAAAGTTAAATTAAAAAACCACCAGGAATACACTATCGTCGGCAAGTCTATTCCGCGTGTAGATATCCCACAGAAAGTTACCGGCGAATTCCCCTATATGCATGATTTTAAATTGCCAGGAATGGTTCATGCTCGAGTTATTCGCTCTAATTCTATCAATGCCAAACTTGAAAGTTTTGATGATAGTGAAGCTAAGAAGATTAATGGATTTTTACAAACAGTACGTAAAAATAATTTCATTGCAGTAGTAGCATCTTCAGAATGGGCAGCAGTTAAAGCCTCACGAGCGATTAAAGTTAATTGGACCAACGGTCCAGACCTCCCAGCTAAAGCAACTGTTTATGATCATTGGCGAAAACTTCCCCTTGCTAAAGAAGAAGTTACTCAAAAAGCTGGAGATGTTCAAGCTGCTCTATCAAAAAGCTCTAAAAAGCTAAAAGCAACTTATAACTTTGCAGTGCAAACCCATGCTTCAATAGGTCCATCCTGCGCAGTCGTTGATTTTAAAGATGGCAAAATCACTGCTTGGAGTGCCTCACAAGCAACCCACTCAATGCAACATGAGCTCTCAGTGATTACAGGATTACCGAAAGAGTCCATCCGACTTCTCTACCTTGACGGTTCTGGATGTTATGGACGAAATGGTCACGAAGATGCAACAGCAGATGCAGCTCTAATAGCAATGGCTATCGGCAAACCAGTCCGTTTGCAATGGATGCGTCATGATGAAACAGCACTTGCACCAAAAAGCCCACCAAGGACAATGGATTTTGAAGCTAGTCTCGATGAAAATGGCAAGATGAATGCTTGGAAGACAGATTTTTATATCGCCTCTAATGAAGTTGCTTTTATGAAGCCACTCAACTTCCCTCTTCTAGCGGCAAACGATACAGGTGTTCCAAGGCCTGGTAACTGGGTTGGTTTTTTGTTTCAAAATAGCGCAAGCCCATATGAAGTTCCAAACGCACTGGTTAATACAAAACATGTTGCTCAAACATTTTTGCGCTCATCCCATCTTCGTAGCCCTGGAAGAATTGAAAATAGCTTTGCAAATGAATCATTTATCGATGAAATGGCTCACTTGGCAAATGCTGATCCAGCAGAGTTTCGTTTAAAACATCTCAGTGATCCTCGATCAATTCATGTGATGCGAGCTGTAATGGACCTTACCAAATGGGATACAACTGCAAAAGATTCGAAAAAGACTAGCAATACTAATATTGCAAAAGGTAGAGGTATTTCTTATGTGCGTTATAACAATTCGATTACATATGTTGCGACAGTAGCAGACGTCGAGGTAAACAAAAAAACTGGAAAGGTACGCGTAACTAACCTTTATATTGCACATGATTGTGGTCAGATCATCAATCCAGATGGTGTTTTAAACCAGATTCAAGGTGGAGCAATTCAGACTGTTAGTCGTGTACTTATGGAAGAAGTTAAATGGAATGGTAGTCAAGTGAACAGCGTAGATTGGGTGTCTTATCCAATCATCCGCTTCAACGAGGTTCCCAAAGTTCATACCACTCTTATTAATCAACCAGGCACCCCAGCTTGGGGAGCTGGGGAGCAAACGCCTACCACGATACCAGCAGCAATCGCGAATGCAATTTTTGATGCCATAGGGGTGAGAATGAGAACAGTACCATTTACACCTGAGGCAGTAAAACTTGCCATGAAAGAACAAACAGGGAAAACTGTTTGAGACTTTTTCAGTAGAAAATTTTGTTTCTATCAAAAGGGTAATGTGAAGAACATTACCCTTTTTAATACATAATTCCTTAACCGTTTTTGTCGATCTTCCCCATCTGGCGACGAATTACTCGAATGATAGTTGGTATTAAACCAATCACAATAAACCAGATAATAGATGGGAATTTTTTCTTAGTACTTTGCTCATCAGTCATTTCTAATATCGCCTTTTGTGTAGGTGTTTTTTGCTCTAACTTACTAATTGCTTCTGGATCACATACTGGAGGAACTTTTTTCCAAACTTCATGGGGTAATGCGTTTGCTTTTAGCTCTTCAGCTTCTTTAAGACATTTCTGTTGGGCCGACTGAATTCCCGACTGCTTACTACTTTGAGAAAATTGATCATATACAGTAACTACCAAACCTACTGACACT
>DAIQPR010000113.1:0-7900 GCA_036787315.1 Polynucleobacter sp.
ACGAGGATGAATCACTTTGAGCGGTACAAAAATGGGTAAGTTGGCTTTTATACATTTATCCCACTGATCAATGTTTTCTAAAATAGGCCATTTCAATTTTTGAAAAATTTGATAGCTCGTGACCCTCTCATCAAATTCTTCAATACCCTGAATCACCACCAAAAAACCCATTTGACTTAAAGCCAAAGCCAATAAAGGCGTTAAATTCATTTGCCTTCTTGATCCGTTATAGGAGGGAAGAACAATCGTCCGTCTATTCGCGTTATATAAAAGATTTAATTGAACTTTTACGGCATCTAAAAAGCCAGCTAACTCCTCGGCAGTCTCTCCTTTCATGCGCATCGCTATACAAAATGCACCTAACTCTATAGAAGAGACTTCTTGATTCAATATTTTTTGAAAAATTTCTTTTGCTTCTTCCCTTGGTAAGTCAGACGCACCTTTGACTCCCCGACCAATTTTTTTAATGGTAGAGCTAATGCTCATTCAACAAGTCCTAAAGATTTACTTTTTTGCTGAAAGGTATTTTCAATCATTTTTTTAATTTCTGGCTTACAGGATCCACAATTTGTTCCGCACTGCGTTTTCTCTTGAAGTTGAGCAAAACATTGATCTATTGTATTGCTACCTGATAAATTAATCTCTTTTAATAAGGTTTCAGCTGTTACATTAAAACAATTACATATTGGCGGACTAGAAACTTTAATAGGCATCGGTGGAGTTTTAGATGGGGCTAATATCATCCTACCTAAAGTGCTCGGACTGATCCCCTGATCCATCATTGCACGTAACCAATTTTGACTCACGACCTGCTCTGGAGTGCCAGCAAGCAAAACAGCTTTTAATCTATTATCTGAACGGATCATACGCAAAACACCTAAACGCTTATCTTGATAACCCATTACATTTAAGCTGCGTTGATTAAGCTCAAAAATGTTCAAAATTGCTTCAATACAAGCTAATGTTTTCTGATCCTTTGTTACAAAAGGATTCTCAAAATGAGCAATGCTAAAGAAAATACCAACATCACTTTGCTCTTGCTCACGTCCAAATAAAGTAGCATACGCACTTCCAAATTGAACGTATTGAGCTTTAATTTTTTCAAAAGCTAACAGAACCTGCTCTTTAGGAAATAACCCAAAGGCAACTAATCTCCAAGGTAAATCCGCTTTTAAAATCTTTACTGCAGCGTACTTTAATTCAGGTTGTTCAGAAACAGGATCTATTAAAGGTGAAGTTAATCCATTAACACCTCGACTACTTTTTTTACCCGCATTACCTGAAATAAACTCTGATCCCCAATGCATAGGTATGAATACTTGTGAAGATGCTACATCTTCAGAAATCTTTATTGGAAAAATTTCACTGCCTTGCTGGCTTGTAATGTGGGCTAAATCTTCATCTTCCAATTGCAAACGATAAGCATCTTTCGGCGAAATCTCCATATACGGTTTAGGAACGTGAGCGAACAAAGTTCCTACTAAGCCCGTTCTACTCATGCCATGCCAATGATCTCTTAACCGTCCAGTAGTGAGCGCAAAAGGGAATCTAGCTGTAACTGGCTTTGCCGTTACTTTATAAGGAGTAGGCATAAACTTTGCTTTACCCGATTCCGTCGGAAACTTACCATCTGTATATAAACGTTTTAAACCACTCTTTGCGTTTTCTGGCATTGGCCATTGTTGTGGTCCAGCGCTTTCTAAAATCTCGTAACTTAAGCCTGTAATATCTAAATCTCTTCCGCGCGTTAAATCACGATGCTCATTCCAAATGTCCTCTACAGTTTGATAAGGAAACAATGTTTCAAGGCTTTTAACTCTTCTAAATGGAATTAAACGTTCAAGCTCTCTTGCAAAATCTAGTGCAATTTGCCAATCATGTTTCCCCTCACCTCTAGCAGGTATTTCCGGTCTCACTAAAGATATTCTTCTCTCTGAATTAGTAACAGTACCAATTTTTTCAGCCCAAGTGCTGGCTGGTAATAATATATCTGCATATTGGCATGTCGCAGTATTTTTAAAAGCTTCTTGAACAACTACAAATTCTGCATTCTCTAATGCTTCATGAATACTTTGTTGATCAGGCATCGACTGTGCAGGGTTTGTACATACTATCCAAATAGCCTTTATTTTTTTAGCCTTTAGTGCGTTAAACATTGGGATAGCAGTTAGACCAGGCTGATCAGGGACACTCTTCACACCCCAAAATCTTGCAACCTCTTCTCTGTCAGCAGGATTCTTAAGATTTCGATGGGCTGATAATAAATTTGCTAGTCCGCCCACTTCTCGACCACCCATTGCATTAGGCTGCCCGGTCAGAGAAAATGGCCCTGCCCCAACTTTACCAATCTGCCCAGTTGCTAAATGTAAATTAATCAAGCTAGCATTTTTAGCAGTTCCATCAGAGGCTTGATTAAGTCCCTGGCAATACAAAGATAAGGTTGCAGGAGATTTTGCAAACCATTGCGTTGCCAAGAATAAGTCTTGCTCGGTAATCCCACAAATTTGAGCTACTAATTTGGGTGTGTACTCGCGAACTAAATCTTTTAACTCTTCAAAACCTTCAGTAAAACTATTGATATAAGTTTCATCAACCCATTTTTCCCACAACATAATATGTAACATTCCATGGTGAAGTGCTACATCTGTTCCAGGTGCAATTTGTAAATGTAAATCTGCTTCCTTTGCAGTTGTTGTTTTTCTAGGATCTACAACAATGACTTTTAAATCTGGATTATTTTGCCTTGCTTGTTCTATACGACGATACAAAATGGGATGTGCAAAAGCAGTGTTAGAACCAGTAATAAACAAAACTTTGGCATCATCAATATCCTCATAACAACATGGAGGTGCATCCATTCCTAATGTCTGTTTATATCCAGCTACAGCACTAGACATACACAGTCTTGAATTTGTATCTATATTATTGGTACCAATTAATCCTTTAGCTATTTTGTTGAAAATATAATAATCTTCAGTAAGGATTTGCCCTGAAACATAGAAAGCTACAGAATCAGGGCCGTAAGTATTGATGGCATCAGCAAATTTCTTGGCTACAGTTTGAATAGCTTCATCCCAAGATATTCTTTCACCCAAACCAACATTATCTTGATGACGATTTTCTTGTTTAGTTGGATATAAGAGTCTTGCTTGATCCTGTAAATGAGACGCTGCCGTTAAATGAAGCGTTGAACCTTTACTACAAAGTTTGCCAAAATTGGCCGGATGATCAGGATCACCTCTAACTCCAACAACTTCAATTTTGCCTAGCGTGTCTTTTTGAGTTTGAATGATAACGCCACATCCCACACCACAATAGGGACACGTGCTTTTTGTTTCAAGCATGACTCAAAATCTCAGACCGCAGCAAATATACTTTACCGTTTTCGATATGAGTGGTGAATGTTTTTACACAACCATTATCCGGAGCACATGCATTACCATCCGCAAGATTTATATTCCAAGCATGCAGCGGACAAGTCACCGTCGTGCCATGCACTATCCCTTGAGATAGAGGACCTCCTTTATGAGGACATTCATCATGAACTGCAAAAATCTGATCATTATGTGCTTTGAAGATTGCTATGGATCCTGCCGCTGTTTTGACTACTCTAGAACCTAAAGCAGGAATATCATCAACTGCAACTATTTCAGATAAACCCTCAATAGAAATATTTTTGTCAGGCATCTGAAAGATCCTTGTTTTCAATAGGGATAAATTGACGTAAATCCACTCTGGCTTTCTCAAAATCCTTCCAAGGATCCGGTGCATCTTTTAGATCAAATAATAGTCTTTCAAAAAGAGCCTTTCGGTTTTCAGAATCTTCAACTATTTTTTGAGTGATGTATTCCAAACCAACTCTAGATACATAATGAACGGTTCTATCAAGGTACCAAGCTTCCTCACGGTACAACTGCAGAAAAGCTCCAGCATACTCTAAAACTTCAGCATCAGTTTTCACCTTACATAAAAATTGAGCTACTTCAGTTTTAATACCACCATTCCCAGCTATATAAATTTCCCATCCAGACTCTACTCCAATTACACCAACATCCTTAATACCTGCCTCAGCACAATTCCTTGGGCATCCTGAAACTGCTAATTTAACCTTATGAGGGGCGTACATACCAAATAACATTCTCTCAAGTTCAACACCCATCTTCATTGATGATTGCGTCCCAAAACGACAATGCTCATCACCAACACAGGTCTTAACAGTTCTGATTGATTTTCCATACGCATGCCCAGAAGGCATATCAAGCTCTTTCCAAACAGCAGGTAAATCTTCTTTTTTAATACCAAGAAGATCAATTCTTTGTCCACCAGTCATTTTTACTGTCGGTACCTCATATTTTTCCGCAACATCAGCAATCCTTCTTAATTCAGCTGGCGTCGTTAATCCACCAAACATCCTTGGAACTACAGAGTATGTGCCATCTTTTTGAATGTTAGCGTGTGCACGTTCATTAATAAAACGTGACTGAGGATCATCTAATGCTTCATGAGGCCATGTAGAAATTAGATAATAATTAATTGCAGGACGACACGTTGCACAGCCAGAAGTTGATCTCCACTGTAAAAATTGTCGTAATTGATCTTGCGAAATTAAATGTTCTTTTTTAATTGCTTGTCTTACCTCATCATGAGATAAATCAGTACAGCCACAAATAGCTTTTTTCCTTGGTGTTGCTGAGTAATCTGAACCTAGAACATTCATTAAAATTTGTTCAACTAAACCAGTACATGAACCACAGGAACTACTCGCTTTTGTACATTTTTTTACTTCATCTAAAGTAAATAATCCTTGATCTCTTACTGCCTTAACTATTGCCCCTTTAGTAATGCCATTACAACCGCAAACTTCATCACTGTCTTTCATTCCTGCGGCCTTATCATGACCTTGATGTCCTACATCACCGATGTTTGTCTCACCAAACATCAATGTATCGCGCATCTCAGAAATGTTTTGACTATCACGCATTAATTTGAAATACCAAGTGCCATCAGAAGTGTCGCCGTACATACAAACGCCAATCAAACGTTCATCTTGTATTACTAATTTTTTATAAACTCCAGCAAAGGGATCGCTAAGGGTGATTTCTTCCACATCATCTGTACCCCCCATAAAATTACCTGCTGAAAACAAATCTATACCCGTTACTTTTAACTTAGTTGAAGTAACAGATCCTTGATAGGTTCCAATACCAAATTGTGCAAGATGACTTGCACATACTTTAGCTTGCTCAAATAGTGGCGCAACAAGACCATACGCAATCCCACGGTGATTTGCACACTCCCCGACTGCATAGACCCTTGGATCAAATGTCTGCATCGTATCACTTACAACAATACCTCTATTGCAATGCAATCCCGCGGATTGAGCTAAAGCAATATTAGGCTTAATACCCGCCGCCATGACTACTAGATCTGCCGGAATTTCTAAACCAGTCTTCAACCTCACTTTAGAAACTCTATCGTTATCATTGTTAGCTATTATTGCTTCAGTATTAGCACCTAATAAAAAGCGAAGCCCTTTTTCTTCTAGAGATTTTTGCAATAGTTTCGCCGCGGTCTCATCTAACTGTCTTTCCATCAACCAGTCTGCAAGATGAATAACTGTTACATTCATTCCTCTGACAGCTAATCCATTAGCGGCCTCTAAACCTAATAAACCCCCACCGATAACAACTGCATTTTTATAAAGTGATGCAGCCTCTATCATTGCATTGGTATCTTTGATATCACGGTAAGAAATCACACCATTCAAATTATTTCCTGGAATAGGCAGAATAAAAGGTAATGAGCCCGTAGCTAAAAGCAAACGATCGTATTCCTCTTTCGTTCCATCTTCAGCTAAAACATATCTTTCCTTACGATTGATTTGCGTAACTGTCTTACCTAAATGAAGTTTGATTTTATTTTCAGAATACCAATCCAAATCATTCAAAATGATTTGATCTAAGGTTTGTTCCCCTGATAAAACTGGCGATAATAAAATACGGTTGTAATTAGGATGAGGTTCAGCACCAAATATCGTAATGTCATACAAATCAGGTGCGATTTTAATAAGCTCCTCAATGGTACGGACCCCCGCCATACCATTACCAACCATCACTAATTTTAGTTTTTTCATACTTTCACTTTAAAACTGTCTGCGTAAGCTTTAGGATTTTGCCCATTCCATACTGTTCCATCAAATAATTTACTGGATCGCATATCTGACTTCGGAATCGGAGTATTGGTTGCAGTTGCAGCCTGTTTATACATCTCGATATTGTTAACTTTTTTAGCAATTTCTAAATAGTTTGGATGCTCCTTTACCAAGCCCCAACGCTTATGTTGTGTCATGAACCACATTGCATCTGATAAATAAGGGAAATTGACTTTACCTTCGTTATAGAATTTCATGGCATTTGGATCATCCCATGATTTACCGATACCATTGTTGTAACGCCCCATCATTCGATCTTGAATGATATTCATATCAGTATTCACAAAGGATGCTGCTGATACTACAGAGGCAGTATCGTGTTTAGATTTTGCAGATGAATCAATAAACTTCGATGCTTCCAAAATTGCACTCATGACAGCTCTAGTAGTATTTGGATATTTTTTAACGAAATCAGCTGTTGCCCCAAGTACTTTCTCAGGATGGTCAGGCCAAATTTCTTGAGTAGTGATTGCAGTAAAACCAATGCCATCTGCAATAGCTCTAGCATTCCATGGCTCACCAACACAATAGCCATCCATGTTTCCACTTCTCATATTAGCCACCATTTGTGGAGGTGGAACAGTAATAACTTTCACATCTTTAAAAGGGTTAATTCCGTAATTACCAAGCCAGTAATAGAGCCACATCGCGTGAGTACCAGTTGGAAAGGTTTGTGCAAATGTGTATTCACGCTTCTCACTATCAATAAGCTCTTTTAATTTAGCCCCATCAACAACACCTTTTTGATAAAGCGCTTTGGATAAAGTAATTGCTTGGCCATTATTATTTAATGTCATCAAAACTGACATATCCTTTTGTTGGCCGCCTATACCAAGTTGTAATCCGTAAACCAATCCATACAAAATATGAGAAAAATCATTTTCACCATTAACTAACTTATCGCGGATGGCAGCCCATGATGCTTCTTTAGTTGGGATTATTTTGACGCCATACTTTTTATCTAAGCCTAAGTTATTTGCCATTACTACCGATGAGCAATCTGTAAGTGCGATAAAACTAACCTTCACATCCGTCTTCTCAGGAGCATCAGAACCAGCAGCCCAAGCACCAGCTTTAATGACTGGATCAACTAATTGATATATACCTACTGCTCCAGCAGAAGTAATTAACTTTCTTCTGGATAAGGACGTCTCAGAATTTTGCGAGACAACTTGAGTTGTTTGGTTAACATCATTTGTTGAGGGAACTTTTTTCATTTAACTCTCCTTAATTACATAGGTTCTACATTAAGGAATTTCTAAATTTTCAATATCAACAAATTCCCCATATCGGTGCAATGAAATTTTGAGGTATTTTCATGCTCAAATTTGGTGCATCTACGGGAGTAGGGTTTTTTCTCGAGGTTAAAAATGGCAACATGTTAAATACAAATAGTAAAACTTCCTGTGAAGACCTAACTCCTGGCGTCTATCTTATTGGCGCTGGTCCAGGGGCCTCTGACCTCATTACAGTTAGGGGAGCTAAGCTTCTTGCAAAAGCAGATATCGTTTTTCATGATGCTTTGATTAATGAAGAGATGCTGTCATGGTGCCCACAAGCAAAACTCGTATCTGTGGGTAAAAGATGTGGGAAATATTCAAACTCCCAATTATTCATTAACCAACAACTCATTAATGCATCTTCAAAATTTAAGATTATCGTTAGGCTCAAAGGTGGTGACCCCTTAAT
>DAIQPR010000114.1:0-4042 GCA_036787315.1 Polynucleobacter sp.
GTTCTTGCATTGCCAATGCGCGGTGGCTTATCTTGTTCTTCAGTTCTGGTTCTAGTTCAGCAACCGTTTTTCCATATGCGGGGATATAAAAATAAGGGTCATATCCAAAACCATGAGAGCCTCTTGGTTCATCGATAATTTCTCCTAACCAAGATCCCGAAGCAATGATTGGTTCTGGATCATTGATGTGGCGAATATATACGAGTGAGCAATAGTATTTTGCTTTTCTATTCGTATTACCTTTTAATACATTTAACAAATGTTGATTATTTTGTTCATCAGTTGCATTAGGACCAGAGAACCTTGCTGAGTGTATTCCTGGGGCGCCATTTAAAGCATCTACACAAATACCTGAGTCATCTGCAATACTGGGAAGGCCACTCAGCTCAGAGGCTTGCCTGGCTTTTCCTAGAGCATTTTCCATGAAAGTAGAATAGGGCTCACTAGCAGCGGCAATATTAAGATCTTTTTGTGAAATCAGTTCAATATCTAAATCTTTAAAAAGATCTCTAAATTCTTTAAGCTTCCCGGGATTTAAAGATGCCAGGACTATTTTTTTACTAGAAAAGCTCATGCGTTTAATGCTTCTTTTTGCAGGTTAACGAGTTGTGCGATAGATTGCTGACCTAGGGTAAGCAATTCAAGAAGTTCATCCTTTGAGAAACTTGCTCCCTCTGCAGTTCCTTGAATCTCTACGATGCCACCTTTACCAGTCATCACGATATTCATATCAGTATCACACTTTGAGTCTTCTGCATAATCAAGGTCAGTTACAGGCTGTCCTTGGTATATTCCAACAGAAATTGCTGCTACATGATCGATGATAGGATCAGTTTGTAAAGCCCCATTTTTTAAAAGGATATTGATAGCATCTCTCGCTGCTACAAATGCCCCGGTGATGGAGGCTGTACGTGTTCCACCATCAGCTTGAATCACATCACAATCAAGATGAATCGTACGTTCGCCTAATAACTTTAAGTCAAAAACACTTCTTAAAGATCTTCCAATGAGTCGTTGAATTTCTTGAGTTCTTCCGGACTGTTTACCTTTAGCTGCTTCTCTATCGCTTCTTGTATGCGTTGATCTTGGTAACATGCCATATTCTGCTGTGACCCATCCTTCACCACTCCCTTTTTGATGAGGTGGAACTTTATCTAAGATACTTGCATTACAGAGAACTTTGGTTTCTCCAAATGAAATAAGAACAGAACCTTCTGCGTGTTTTGTGTAATTTCTCACAATACTCACATCGCGTATTTGAGAAAATGCTCGCTGGCTAGGTCGGATTATTGAGCTCATAAAAATTTACCTTTCTGTTATTTTTTTAATATTTTGCCTTTTATTTGGCTTTCGTACCTCAACACTTTACAATGTAACCATGATATATAGTATGACTGGATTTGGGGCACATCAAATGCCCTTGATTATCAATAATAAAACTGTGGCCTCAGTGTATGTTGAGCTACGGTCGATTAATTCACGCTTTCTTGACTTAGTATTTCGTTCACCTGATGAGGTCAAGACTTCTGAGTCACAAATCAGAGAGCACATTGCTAAACGTATTGCTCGCGGAAAAATTGAATGCCGTATTCATATTTTACGCGGTACGGATCAAGATCAAAAAGTTGAAGCATCTGACTCTAGAGAAGATGTAAAGAAACTATTCCAAGCAAAAGTTTTAAATGATTTGAAACATTTTGAAGAATTTATAAAACAAGAGTTTCCTCAAGCTCAGGCACTCACTGTAAAAGATATCCTTACTTGGCCTGGACTGATCAAGCAGGAAGAAATTGGTTCAGAGCAATTACATGAGTTGATTTTGAAAACCCTAGATGTAGCTTTGGAAAACTTGGTGGAAAGTCGTAAAGTTGAGGGTCAGGCATTACAAAATGTTATTTTGCAATGTGTTGAAAAGATGTCAGCCATTGTTGCTCAAATCGAAATCAAACTACCAATCATTATTCAGTCTTATCAAGATAAGTTAACTGAAAAATTATTATCTGTTTTAGAAGGCATAGATCAGCAAGGGCGTTCTATCACCAAAGAAGAATTAGTCGATAGAATCAAACAAGAAGTGTTGATGTATGGCGTAAGGATTGATGTTGCTGAGGAAATTAATCGCCTCAAGACCCATTTTGAAGCCGTTAAATCTGCATTATCAAAGGGAGGCCCTGTTGGTAAGCGGCTTGATTTTTTGATGCAAGAATTGCAACGTGAAAGCAATACCTTAGGATCAAAGTCTGTATCACAGGAAACGAGTGATGCATCCATGGAATTAAAGTTACTCGTAGAGCAAATACGAGAGCAAGTACAAAATTTAGAATAAAGAGGAAAAGAAATGATTTACAGTGGGAGTATGATCATGATCGTAGCACCTTCAGGTGCTGGTAAGTCATCCTTAGTTTCAGCACTTTTATCTACTGACCCCACTTTAGCTTTATCCATTTCTTGTACAACCAGAAGCCCACGACCAGGTGAGGTAAATGGGGTTAATTACCACTTTATATCTGAAGAAGAGTTTCTATCGAGAAAAGAGCAGGGCGACTTTTTAGAGTGGGCCCAGGTTCATGGAAATTATTATGGAACCTCAAAGTCTTGGATTCAAGAAAAAATGCAGCAGGGCCAAGATGTTATTTTGGAAATTGATTGGCAGGGTGCAAGACAAATCCAACTGCATGTACCGCATGCTATTTGGATATTTATCCTTCCACCATCCCTTAAAGTCTTAGAAGATAGGCTTAATGCAAGGGGGCAAGATGATGCCGTGACGATTCACAATAGAATTAAAGCAGCGCATGAAGAGTTATCTCATATTGCTGAGGCCAACTATTTAGTGGTCAATGATTTGTTTCAAGCGGCTTTGTTTGAGCTCAGACAAATCATTTCTGCGAGCAGGCTTAGGACCTTACCTCAAATTGTAAGGCACTCTGATTTAATCGAGAAATTGACTAGTTCGTCCAATTCAGCCCAAAATTGAGTTAGAATAGGAATTATATGATTACTTTCATGTAATCCGAATATGAACTGAGAGTTTAAAATGGCACGTATTACTGTAGAAGATTGTTTAAAAACCATTCCTAATCGTTTTGAAATGGTGCTTGCTGCGACTTATCGCGCACGTCAATTAGTTCAAGGGCATACTCCACGTGTTGAGTCTAAAGATAAACCAACGGTAACCGCTTTACGCGAGATTGCTGCTGGAATGACTGACAAGGATATGCTATCTAAAGTACCTTTGTAAGGCTTAAATGGTGGCCCGCTCACCATCTGCCTTTGGTACTGATTTAGCGGGTAAATCAGAAGCGAATGTCATCATTGCTGCTATGCTGGAAAAAACCAGCAGGCATTTGTTTGGCCCAACTTCTGCACCATCCTCCCCTCCAAAACAGCAAGTTGTTAGCATAACGCCTCTAACAACGAAGCTTAACTACCTTAAATCTTCAGAATTAAAATTAGTTCGTCAGGCATTTCATTTTGCAGATAAGGCACATCTTGGACAATATCGCCAAAGTGGTGAACCTTATATTACCCATCCGCTTGCTGTAGCTGAGTTGTGCGCTGATTGGCGTTTAGATGTTTACTCTATTATGTCTGCGCTTTTGCATGATGTCATTGAAGACACTGGTCATACTCACTCTGAGTTAGTTGAGGCATTTGGTCCAAAAGTAGGTGAGCTGGTAGATGGTTTAACAAAGCTCGATAAATTAGAGTTTCAGAGTCATGCTCAGGCTCAAGCTGAAAGTTTTCGCAAAATGCTCATGGCAATGGCCAGAGATATTCGAGTGATACTGGTTAAGCTAGCGGATAGAACACATAATATGCGAACCTTAGACAGTATTCGAGTCGATAAGCGCAAAAGAATCGCCATTGAAACAAGTGAAATTTATGCACCTATTGCAAATAGGTTAGGCTTAAACATGATTTACCGTGAACTAGAAGATCTTAGTTTTAAAAACACTTGGCCGATGCGATATCGGGCACTTGCACAATCAGTTAAAAAGGTTCGTGGCAATCGAAAAGAGATTGTTAATAAGATCTTAGA
>DAIQPR010000114.1:4052-7867 GCA_036787315.1 Polynucleobacter sp.
GATCTTAGATGATGTTCGTCGACAGTTTTCTAAAGCAGGTTTGGATGTAGATATTCGTGGTCGTGAAAAAAGCTTGGCTAGTATTTATAACAAAATGCGTAACAAGCATTTAAGCTTTAATGAAGTTTTAGATGTCTATGGTTTTAGGGTTCTTGTAAAAACCAATGATGAGTGTTACAGAGCTCTTGGAGTTTTACACTCCATCTATAAACCTATGCCTGGTAAGTTTAAAGACTATATTGCTATTCCGAAGATTAACGGTTATCAATCTTTACATACGACCATGGTTGGTCCTTTAGGAATGCCTATTGAGTTTCAAATTAGAACGAGTTTGATGGATCAAGTTGCGGATGCAGGTGTTGCTGCGCATTGGGTTTACAAAGACGGCAAAGAAGAGATGACTGAAGTACAAAAAAGAGCCCATCAATGGCTTCAGTCTTTGATTGATCTTGAAGATGCTAGTCATGATCCCCAGGAGTTTTTAGAGCATGTCAAAATTGATTTGTTCCCTGACTCTGTTTATATCTTTACACCAAAGGGGCATATTAGAGCATTACCACGTGGTGCCACTGCTCTTGATTTTGCTTACTCTGTGCATAGTGATTTAGGTAATAGTTGTGTAGCTGTTCGAATAAATGGTAATCAGTTACCTTTAAGAACAGAGATTAAAAATGGTGACATTGTTGAGGTTATTACTGCGCCGTATTCAAATCCCAATCCGAGTTGGCTTACATTTATTAAGACGGGTAGAGCACGGGCAGCAATCAGGCACGCTTTAAAAACCAAAGGTTTGGATGAATCTTTACAACTTGGAGAGCGCTTACTATTGCAGGCAATGCGCAAACAAGAAGTAGATTTAGCTTTAGTAAATGATGATATCTGGGAGAAGATTCTGCATTGGACGGGTGCTAAATCTAGGCAAGACATCATGACTGATATTGCATTAGGAAGAAGATCTAGTGCAGTTCTTGCAAAGCGTATTGAGTTATTTGTAAAAGAAACTTATGGTAATGAGCAGCTTAGATTAGATTCTAAAGATTGGCAAAATAAATCAGAAGCTGAATTGCTTGCTAAACAAAATCGCCAGACCTTTATGGTAGATGGCTCAGAAGGCATGTCTGTGATTTATTCAACATGTTGTCACCCGATTCCTGGGGATAACATTATTGGGTATTTGGGTAAAAGTGAAGGTTTGCAGATTCATATTCATGACTGTAGTCATGTACTACGTATTCATCGTAAAGATCCTGAGAATTGGATTGAGGTCAATTGGGCTGATGAGGTCTCCAAGGAGTTTGAGATTCCTCTTCGCGTAGATGTCAAAAACACTAAGGGTGTTCTTGCAAAAGTAGCTAGCAGTATTACTTCGTCTGATGCCAACATTACCCACGTTGGAATGGATAATACGAGCTCTGAATTAGCTGCCACGATACGTTTTGGGGTACAGGTTAAAAACCGTGACCATTTGGCCAAAGTGATGCGAAGTTTAAGATCCAATATTGATGTGGTCCGTGCTGTTAGGATGAAAACCCATTATTAATTAGAGTGCTTTGTACTCTACATCAATAATTTCTAGGATTTCTTTCCCAACGGGTGTCATGAGTTCAACTTCATCGCCAATTCTTTTTTTCATCATTGCAGTGGCGATAGGTGAGATCCAGCTGACATAATTCTCCCCGTGACTGATTTCATCGACACCAACGATGCAAATGACTTTTTCTTCACCGCTTTTGTCGATATAGGTGACGGTTGCACCAAAGAAGATTTGATCTGTACTTTCACGTGTGGCCGGATCAACCACTTCTGCGAATTCAAGGCGTTTATTCAAAAAACGGATTCGGCGGTCGATTTCACGCAGTCTTTTTTTACCGTAAATATAATCCCCATTCTCTGATCGATCCCCGTTACTGGCTGCCCAGTGAACAATTTTCACGATTTCCGGGCGTTCTACATCCAGTAAATGGAGTAATTCATCTTTAATTCTTTGGTGCCCACTGGGCGTAATGTAGTTTTTTGTATTCATTTATGGCATAATGTAGAGCTGCGCGGCTGTAGCTCAGCTGGATAGAGTACTTGGCTACGAACCAAGGGGTCGTGGGTTCGATTCCTGCCAGCCGCACCACCATTATAAGGTCTAGTCTAAAAAACTAGACCTTTTCTTTTTAGATCTTCTTCAGGTGCCATCTTTTTAGAAGTAGGGCATTACTGAGTACACAAAAGCTTGATAAGGCCATGGCACTTCCGGCTACCATAGGCGATAAGTAACCTAGGGCGGCGAGTGGAATACCAGCCGTATTAAATATAAAGGCCCAAAATAAGTTTTGCTGAATTTTTTGCCAGGTTTTACGTGAGATATCGATTGCACTGGGAACGAGTGAGAGATCACCTCGCATCAGGGTGATACCTGCTGATTGAATTGCCACATCTGTACCAGTAGACATTGCCATGCCAACATCCGCTTTTGCCAGTGCAGGGGCATCATTAATACCATCCCCAATCATGGCCACCCAGTTTTTAGTATTTTTCTCAGTATTGGTTTTTAGTTCATCAATAATTTCAGATTTTTTATCCGGCAATATTTGCGAAAAAATCTTATCAATACCTAATAGCTTACCTACTCGATTGGCAGCAAAAGTATTGTCCCCAGAAATCATTGCTGTTTGAATATCCAAATCATGAAGTGCATCAATCACAGCTTTAGCATTCGCTTTAACCTCATCGCCAAATACAAAGGCAGCAATACAAGGCTGATCAGAATCGACACGCATGAGTATTGAGACGGAGTAACCACTATTTAGTGCATCTTCAACATGATGCAGGATTGACTCATAATGCGTTGACTGAGCTAATGAGGACAAGCTTTGTAAGCGTAATTGCTGATTGGACCATGGGCCATTACTCAACACACCTTCAATGCCAACACCAAAAATAGATTGAGATTTGAGTGGAGTATAGGGAATGATATTTTGGATTTTTGCTGCATCGATAATAGCTTTAGCAAGAGGATGTTCGCTACCCAATTGCAATGCTGTGGCGGAGGCAAGAATATCTTCTGGCTTAAGACCATTTGTTAATGGAATGATATTGATTAGTTGAGGATGCCCAATAGTCAGTGTTCCTGTTTTATCAAAAGCAACAATATTAAGGTGGTGTGCATACTCAAGAACTTGAGGATCTTTAATTAAGATACCGTACTTTGCAGCCACACCAGTTCCAGCCATGATTGCTGCAGGGGTAGCGAGTCCTAATGCACAAGGACATGCAATGACCATCACAGATACTGCACGCAAAATTGCAATGGAAACAGAGTCTAGATAAAACCAATTTATAAGACCTGTAATGACAGCAATGGCAATCACAGTAGGCACGAAAATAGCACTGATACGATCGACTAATTTTTGAATTGGTGCTTTTTGCGTTTGTGCTTCTTCTACTAAGGTGATGATTTTTGAAAGAACACTTTCAATACCAATTGCTTGTGCTTGAATGATTAATGAGCCTTCACCGTTCATTGAGCCTCCAATGACCTGATGATCAATTAGTTTTTTAACTGGCTCACTCTCACCGGTAATTAGGGATTCATCAGCGTGGCTTTGACCAAAAACGATTTTGCCATCGACGGGTATTCTTTCGCCGGGCAATACAAGTATGTGATCTCCGGGTAATACTTGATCTAGAGGAAGGATTTGGAAGTCACTAAGATTAGGTTCTGCGCTCTCAGGGTGATTAAGAACTTTTGCATTCTCAGGCCAGAGATTTTGAAGCGCTCTGATAGCGGCACTGGTTTGTTTTTTAGCTCTAGCTTCTAACCATTT
>DAIQPR010000115.1:0-7852 GCA_036787315.1 Polynucleobacter sp.
ATCAAATTCCGAGAATGGAAGTCTCGGTGAACAAAAACGCTAGGTTGTTGGACATTATTTTCGATAATTTCATCGAAAATCCGATTTAAGTCTTCGACTTCTTTATCTGAGATCTTGTATTCGAGATGTTGTTTTAGATACCAATCAGGGAAAAGCATTAGTTCTCGGCGTAATAATTCCTCGTTATAAATTGGTAACTGATCAGTTTTTGTATTTTTTTGAATTTTAATTAGAGTAGCAGATACATTTTTATAGAGTTTTGCTGCGTTTTCAGAGTTGATTTTCATCAAAAGAGTATCGTTACCCAAATCGCTCAATAAAAGAAATCCTTCATTTATATTTTTTTCATAAATTTTTGGTACTGTGATTTCTGCTTGAAGCAAAAGATTAGCTACATGAATAAAGGGGTTGGAGTCTTCTTTATCAGGTGGAGCATCCATTACTATGAAGCTTGAATAATCCTTATTAGAGGAAAAGACTCTGAAATAACGCCGAAAACTCGCATCATTTGATGCTGGAGTTATTGAATCTATTATGATTCCAAGTTCATTAGAGAGGCTTTTAAGCCAAAGTTTTAGAGATTCAAAACGAGTATCTTGCATAATGATTCGTATAATAAATGGGTTAGAGAATTAAATGTCAAAATCACACTCATCCCATCTTAAACAGTACATCCATTTAAAAGTTCTTGGGTGGGCTTATATTTTGCCATTTACTTTATTTTGCATGCAAACACCAGTTTATGGTCAAACGAATACTAACACCTCATGGACAAAAAAATCCCTACCCCTTCAATTAGATGATCAATTAAAAGAGTATGAACAACCTGACGCACAAGCAATTACATTCACAAAAAGCCAGTCTATAGAGGGTGTTAATGATAGAAATGTCATATTAAAAAAAGATGCAGAAATTCGTCGAAATGGGACTGTCATTAAAGGAAATGAAATTGAGTACAACTTTGATACGGATATTGCCAAGGGTGAAGGTAATGTTAAGTTAAATAAGCCAACAGCTTCTTTTTCAGGTCCAAAGGGACAGATCCAAATGGATTCTAAAGAGGGTTGGATGGAAAAGCCCGAGTATGAGCTAAAACAGACTAGGGGCAGTGGTTATGCAGAAAAAGCTGAGTTTTTAGATGAAAACAGAATTTATTTAACAAAGCCAACTTATTCAACCTGTAATCCCGGAAATTTTGATTGGTATTTTTCAGCGAAAGATATGCTGTTGGATCAGAATTCAAATGACGCAACTGGCGAAGAGGGAGTCTTACATTTTTTTGATAAGCCAGTTTTTTATATGCCTTACTTTGCACTCCCGATTAGTGACAGTCGACGATCCGGATTTTTAACCCCAACGGTCGGTGTTAATACAAACACAGGACTAGATATTACAGCTCCTTATTACCTCAATATTGCGCCTAATAGAGATTTGACTCTTTATCCACGTTATATGTCCAAAAGAGGTGTTCAACTAGGTGCTGAGTTTCGATATCTGGAACCTTCATACTCTGGAGTTTTAAAGGGAGAATATCTACCTAACGATTCTTCCTATGGCGCCAGTCGCTGGGCATATACCTGGCAGCATCAACAACTTTTGATGCCAGGTCTGACTGCCTACGCCAATATAAGTAGAGTTTCAGATGATAACTATGCAGATGACTTAGGACGAACTATAGGTCAAGCAGTTACACGTCAATTTACCCAAGAAGTAGGCGTTAATTACAATATTGATGGTTGGAGCTTCTTAACTAGGGTACAAAAATATCAAACTTTACAACCAGACCCTAATAACATTGTTGTTGCCCCTTATGATCGTGAGCCGGAGTTAAATGCAGTATATCGAAACCTAGATTGGCACGGAGCGATATTTACTTTTCAAGGAAACTTGACTCGATTTACGTATTCCGGACCACTTGATGCGCCAGGCTTAGCGATTCCCAATAGGGGGTACGCATCTGCAGATCGAGGATTTATCAATACTAGTATTAGCTATCCTTTTTCTACGCCCGGATATTATGTAACACCTAAATTGAGTGTTCGAGCTAATACCTACAATATGATTGGAAATGAAAACTATCCAGGTCAGACCCAAAGTTTTGCTTTACCGATCATGAGTCTTGATTCAGGACTCTTTTTTGAAAGGGACGCTCCTGAGCTAAAGTCAATTTTTGGAAGAGACATGATTGTGACTTTGGAGCCTAGAGCCTTTTACGTTTATTCTCCATATGTAGATCAAACACAAATTCCGTTATTTGATACCGGCTCAGCAGGATTTGGCTTTGCACAAATTTTCTCAGAGAACACGTTTGTAGGTAATGATCGAATCGCAGATAATAATAAGTTAACAGTCGGAGTTACCTCTAAAATTTTAGATGCAGATACAGGTATAGAGAGAATCAGAGGGACTATAGCTCAACGTGTAGACTTCACTGGACAACGAGTCGGTTTATATGGTGATCAAGTTAATCCTCCGGCATATTCTGACTTACTTTTTGGATTATCAACTCGCTTAAGTGGCAATATTAATTTGGACTTTGCAAATCAATTTAATCAAGATTTGAATCGAACCGTGCAATCTTCTACTACAGCTAGCTGGAGACCTGCGCCAAGGAAAATGCTGAATGCTAGTTATAGATACAATTACGATGTGAATACCTTGACTACTTCAATTTATCAATATGAATTGTCAGGGCAGTGGCCTATTACTAATTCTTTATATGCTATTGGACGTTGGAACTTTGATAAGGTGACCCAACAAACTTTAAATACATTGGCGGGATTTGAATATGATCAAGATTGTTGGGCTTTTAGAGTTGCAATCAATAAATACGTGAATACATCACAAGTTTCTACATCACAAATTTTTTTCCAATTAGAATTTAAAGGGTTAACAGGCGTTGGAAATAATCCAATAGATATTATGCGTTTAAATATTCCTGGTTATGTACCAGTTGATCAAAAACCGTTACCATTGACGAGATTTGAAACCTATGAGTAAAAAGGGCAAAAATTTGAAATATCCTAGCAAGTTCCAAAATTTATCAAGATTCTTTTTAACTTTGTTTTGTTTGAGTTATTTTTGCCTTTCGGCAAATGCGCAATCCCAATCAAAATCTAAGAATGTTGAGAAAGTTAATTCTGTTCCTACCTCTTCACTAGAGGTTAAATCCAGCTCATTAGAAAATCCTAAAAATACATCAAATGAGATTGATAGGGTAATTGCCATTGTGAATCGTGAGGTCATAACTGAACAAGAGTTAAGAGCTCGAATGAATATCGTCAATCAACAATTTTTAGAATCTAAAAAACCATTACCAAATAAAGAGGTACTTCAAAAAGAGGTTTTGGAGAGGTTGATTGATGAGAGCATTATTTATCAAGAAGCATCCAACTTCGGAGTGAGAGTTGTAGACCAAGAACTAGAGGGTATTTTGAATAATATCGCTAGTCAAAAAAATGAATCTCTAGACCAATTTAAAAATGGAATTGAAAAAAGTGGTTTGAATTGGGAAAAATATAAGCAAAATATTAGACGAGATGTTGTTATTACTAGGTTTCGTGAAAAATCTGTAGAAAGCAAGGTAAAAGTTACTGATGTTGAGATAGATGCTTTTATTAATACTCAGATAAAAAAACCACAATCTCTTGATAGTGCTCCTGAGCAAGAGCTTGTGGATATTGCGCAAATATTAGTTCCCATTCCAACTGGTTCGAGTAATAGTGAAATCAACGCTTTAAAATCCAAGGCCCAAGAAATATTTGAGCAAGTTAAAAATGAGAGTGAATTTATGAAATTTGCAAATCAATTAACTACCAAAGATAAATCAATTAGAGCGCAAGATTTGGGTTATAGAACCTTGGATCGTCTCCCTCAAATTTTTGTAGATGCCACGAATGATGTTTCAGTTGGAGCGTTGGTGCCAAGAGTGATTCAAACAGGAGCAGGCTTCCACATTTTAAAAATACTAGATCGGAAAAACAGTGCGAACAGTTCCACTGGATCTAGTAAATCAGATTCGATTTTCATTACACAAAATGAAGTTAGTCAGATTATGTTGCTGATGAAACAGGGTGTTAATGAGGATGATTTGGTACGTAAATTAAGAACCTTTAGAGATCAGATCAGAGCAAAAACAGCTAAGTTAGAAGATCTAGCTAAAAAATACTCAGAGGATCCAAACGTAGTTAATAACAAGGGTTATATAGGTTGGGTTTCTCCAGGACAGGTTCCACCAGAAATTGATGTTGCTCTAAGTAGGTTAAATCCTGGAGATGTAAGTGATCCATTTCAGTCTGAATATGGATGGCATATTGTGCAGCTTATAAATCGTAGACAAACTGAAATTACTGGAGCTCAACAAAAAGAATATGCTCGTGCTAATTTGCGTCAAATTAAATTAATACAAGCTACAAACGACTGGATAAGAGAGTTAAGAGACAATGCCACTATTGAATTAAGACCACCGTATACGATGTCAAAATAATTTATATGCAAAATGACTTCGTTCAGTTAGCGATTACTTCTGGAGAACCTGCAGGTATTGGCCCACAAATAAGTATTCAAGCTGCACAGCAATTTTTAAATACTCACAATGATGTTGAAATTCACTTGTTGGGTGATAGCGCTTTGTTTAGTCAATTTCAAGAACCATCAACTAAACATTCAAATTTAATTGTTGAACACGTTTCACTAAATGAATCCAATACAGTTGGTGTATTAAATCCTCAGAATGCACCTTATGTTCTTAAGCTATTGGATAAAGCTCATTCAGGATGTCATCAAAACGTCTATGATGCTGTCGTAACAGCTCCTATTCAAAAGAGTGTGATTAATGAGTTTGGGATTCCTTTCACAGGACATACAGAGTACTTTGCCGAAAAATCAAATGTATCCAAAGTTGTGATGATGCTTTGCGGAGAAGTGGCAGTCCCCTCAACGTCTAAATCAGCATTTATGAGAGTTGCTTTGGCAAGTACACACTTAGCTTTGAAAGACGTTTCGCAATCATTAGATTGTGAGCTTATCGTCAAAACAATCGAAATTATTCATCACAATTTAAAAAAATATTTTGCTTTAAATGATCCTCAAATTTATGTTGCGGGCCTTAATCCCCATGCTGGTGAGAGTGGTTATCTAGGGACAGAGGAAATAGACTTTATTATTCCTGCCATAAATAAAGTTAAAGCTTTAGGGATATCAGCACTAGGACCTTATCCAGCAGATACCTTATTTCGTTATAACAACTTAGATAAAGCTGATATTTTTCTTGCTATGTATCATGATCAGGGATTAACCCCTCTTAAAATGGCTACATTTGGACATGGTGTTAATGTGACATTAGGATTACCATATATCCGAACATCCGTAGATCATGGAACAGCCTTGGATATCGCTGTAAGCGGTAAAGCTTCTTCAAGAAGTATGTATCAAGCCCTTCAAGTTGCTTATCAAATGGTGAAAAATGGTTCATCAAGCTCGTAAAAGATTTGGGCAGCACTTCCTCACGGATATGTCGATTATTCATTCGATTGTTGCGCGCATTCAGCCAAATCTTGCCGATAGAGTTATTGAAATTGGACCTGGATTAGGGGCTATGACATTGCCTATTTTACAAAGTGGTATTAATTTAGAAGTTGTTGAAATTGACCGAGATTTGGTGGATTACTGGCGGAAAAAAAATATTCCCGAATTAACAATTCATCAAGCTGATGCTTTGGAATTTAATTTTTTTGAATGGTCTAAATCTGCAATGGAGACGATCATTCGCGATAACTCTAATGGTAAAGTAAAAATTATTGGAAATTTACCTTACAACATATCTACACCTTTATTATTTCATTTAACCCATTCTATAGCTTATGTGGATGAGCAGGTCTTTATGCTTCAAAAGGAAGTTATTGATCGCATGGTAGCAAGACCTGGAGATTCTGATTACAGCCGCTTGTCTGTGATGCTTCAAATTTTATATAACATTGATTTTTGTTTCGAGGTACCACCAACTGCCTTTGAACCTCCACCAAAGGTGAATTCTGCAATAGTTGCAATGTATCCTAAAAAAGACGTAAAGATTACACCTAATGTATGGGATGCCTTAGAGAAAATTGTAGCGAAGGCATTTGCACACCGTAGGAAGGTTCTCGCTAATAATATCTCTGAATATAAAGACATTCTCGAACTAGACCAACAAACGCTTCGATTAAGGGCACAAGATATTGATGGGCAAACTTATCTTAGTTGGGCTTACAAATTAGCTAAGGCTGATTAAATTAGTTGTACGAACTTGGATCGATTTGACGCATTTCTTGTTCAATCCAGTTTTCTGTTTCGCGAATAACTAATGAAGGATTTTTATTTGCAGTCTCAATCACCGGCCCTATAGAAATAGTGATGTGTCCTGGATATTTTAAAAAGCTGTTTTTAGGCCAGCATTTCCCAGCGTTATGTGCGATAGGAATCACAAAAGCACCAGTATCAGAGGCAAGTCTTGCACCACCTTTACGATAAGGGATTTGTTGTCCAACGGGCGCTCTAGTGCCTTCTGGGTAAATAATAATCCAACAACCTTCAGCTAACCTTTTTTTACCTTGTAAAGAAACTGCACTAGCAGCTTTGTCGCGTTGAGAACGATCGATATGAATCATTCTTAACATTGCCATTGCCCAGCCAAAAAAGGGTATCCACAATAGTTCTTTCTTAAAAACGTAACATAACTGTTTTGGGAAGAGGCTTATGTATGCAATTGTTTCCCAAGCTGATTGATGTTTAGACATCAAGATAACGGGTTTATTCATCATACTTGACATGATGTCCATACCTTTGATGGAGTAACTAACTCCACAAATCCATTCAAGACCTTTAATTACTCCAAAGGACCATCCACGAATATAGTTATAGCGAGCGGAAGTAGAAAGAAATGGATTTACAACGAAGCAACTTAATGCATACAAAATTGTATAGAAAATTAAGTAGATAAAAAAAAGTGTTGATCTGAAGTAAATCATTTCTCAATATTCAAGAAGTGATTTACAAAAGCTGCCAAGTTGGTATGAACCGCTGTATAAGGGGGTAGCCCACCTTTTTCGCGCGTTTTTAATCCTTTACCAGTCAGCACTAAATGTGGTTCTGCACCCAGTGTGACTGGTCCAATTAAGTCTCTTAGAGAGTCTCCAACGACAGGAACTCCATTGAGAGAGTTATCCAAATTAAAGCGTTTAGCAATTTCTTTATACATGCCAATTTTAGGCTTTCTACAATCACATTCATCTTCATCTGTATGTGGGCAGAAAAAGATAGCATTGATTTCTCCACCAAATCTTGACAGTAGGTGCTGCATTTTTTCATGCATAGCATTTAAAGTATCGGTGTCAAATAGGCCACGACTAATACCAGATTGATTAGTACATACGACCACCTTGTAACCTGCTTGAGTTAACTTTCCAATAGCCTCAAGACTACCATCAATAGGAATCCATTCATCTGGAGATTTTATATAGCTATCACTATCTTGATTAATAACGCCATCACGATCAAGAATAACTAATTGAGAAGAAGAATTTTTCATTTTGCGAGTTGACTTAAGTCTGCAACTTGATTCATTTGTTGGTAAAGTTTATCAAGTAGAGCTAGTCGATTTTGACGTTTTTGCGGATCTGAATCCATCACCATGACATTAGCAAAAAAATCTTCAATTGGCTCACTTACTTTGGTTAAAAGCTCTAGGGATAAACTAAAATTCTGTGCATTAAAAGCTTTATTTAAAAGAGGTTCTAGTTCTTCCAACGTAGCATAAAGATTTTTCTCAGCAGATAATTCTAAAAATTGTGAATCAATTTTCCCAATATTTTCTGCG
>DAIQPR010000116.1:0-7843 GCA_036787315.1 Polynucleobacter sp.
GAATATTCCGTATTATGGAATGTAAAATCATCATTTAAGATAATTTAATGACTAAAAAATTTAGGTATTTTTACTGATGAAAAACTCATCTCACATTGTGAAAAATGAGTTAATTACTAGGCACTAATTTTTTATTATGTTGATTCAGCATATGAGCAACAAATACTGCAATGATCTGCAAAAGAGCAATTGAGTAAAAAATAATCTCAGGACTCTTCCAATCCATAAATAAACCAAAGAGTACTGGTCCCGAAGCAGCACCAAAGTCGATGCCTGAATAAACCAAACCAAATACCCGTCCTGATGCTCCTTTTGGGGTTCCGGCCCTAACCATCAAATCTCTTGCAGGACCTGCCATACCCCCACCAAAACCCATTAATGCAAAAATAATAGGTACCGTCCAACCAGGGAATACTCCAAGACCAGCGATAATAGACATAACACCCGAAATAACAAAGGCTGTAGTTATTACACGATCAGGATCAGGAATTTTGGTTGCAACAAACCCACCTGCTATCAAACCAATAGCACTGCTTATCATGAACAATGTATACGAAGATGCAGTTAATGAAATAGGTATGTGATAAATATCCACTAGAGCTGATGAAGAAAAACTTTGAATACCAGCAAAACCAAAAGAAGTTAAGTAAAAAAACAACCAACTCATCCACATACTCGGTAACTTGAAGATTTCCAATGTTGCAATTTTGGCTGCAGATTCGTCTGAATGGTCCACAACAGTGTGGTCAACCAATTGATGGCGTCTTGCATATACAAGTAAAAACACGATAGCTGCCAAAATAGCAGCACCAAATTCTGCTATTCTCCAACTATCAAAAAGTGCTGTTAAAGATAATAAAAAGATTGGCGCCGCCGCCCATCCCAAATATCCTGTTACTCCATGAACTGAATACGCATGAGCAAGATTATTGGGCTTTACGAGATGATTTATTAAGGTGTAATCCACCGGATGAAATACGCCATTACCAAGTCCTGCAAGACTTACACCAACTAAAAGCATCCAGTAGCTATGAGAAAGGCCTAAACAAAGTGCACTCAAACATAAAAATGCCATCCCAATAAACAATATTGGTCTAGCACCATAACGGTCAACTAATAACCCGCTTGTTGATTGCACAACTGACGAGACCACATAAAAGGTCGTCATCAATAACCCTAATTGCGCATAGCTCAAGCCAAACTCAGCCTTAATCCAAGGGAATAAAGGTGCAATGATGAGATGAAAAAAATGAGAAATGCTGTGGGCTAACCCAAGTAAACTAATTAGCTCCACATCTTTTTTATTTGATTGCATTACTCTATTTTATTACGATTAATGTACCTTTCTTGTGAAAACGAACTCATTATTTTCTACATCTATCGGAATTAAGTCTTTCGGCCCAAATTTTCCCTCTAATATCAACTTAGAAATGGGGTTCTCAATCGATTGCTGAATCGCTCTTTTGAGAGGTCTAGCACCAAACACAGGATCGAAACCTGCTTCAGCAATTTTGACCAAAGCAGCATCACTGATGTATAGCTGCATATCCATCTTTCCAAGACGGTCAACTAAACGTTGTAACTGAATCTTCGCAATCGAGGTAATTTGTGACTGATCCAAGGCATGAAAAACAACAACTTCATCAATACGATTCAAAAACTCAGGGCGGAAATGTTCTTTAACCTCTTCCCAAACAGCATCACGAATGTCATCCTGAGCTTTGCCTACCATTGCTTGAATAATATGTGACCCTAAGTTACTCGTCATCACAATAACCGTATTTTTAAAATCAACTGTTCTACCCTGGCCATCTGTCATTCGGCCATCATCCAAAACCTGTAACAAAACATTGAATACATCTGGATGTGCTTTTTCAATTTCATCAAGCAAAATAACGCTATAGGGTTTGCGACGCACAAGCTCAGTTAAGTAACCACCCTCTTCGTAGCCAACATATCCTGGAGGAGCACCAATTAATCGAGATACGCTATGTTTTTCCATGAATTCACTCATATCAATACGAATCATGTGTTCATCACTATCGAATAAGAATGAAGCAAGCGCCTTACATAACTCCGTTTTACCAACACCTGTTGGCCCAAGAAATAAGAAGGATCCATATGGCTTACCTTCATCAGACAAACCAGCACGAGATCGTCTTATTGCATTTGCAACAGCAGCAATTGCATCATCTTGCCCCACGACTCTTTCATGAAGCTTTTCCTCCATACTGAGTAATTTGTCACGTTCCCCCTGCATCATTTTGGAAACAGGAATTCCTGTCGCACGAGAAACTACTTCAGCAATCTCTTCAGCACCTACCTGAGTACGCAAAAGTTTATTTTTTGCTACTCCAGGATTTTGCTCACTAGTTGCAGCTGCTTTTAATTTACCCTCTAATTCAGGCAATTTACCGTACTGAAGTTCTGCAACCTTGTCTAATTTACCTTCTCTTTGAAGTTTTACGATCTCAGCACGGATACGATCAATTTCCTCTTTGATGTGTGCTGTCCCCTGTGCAGCACCTTTTTCAGATTTCCAAATTTCTTCCAAATCTGCCAACTCTTTACCAAGACGAGTAATCTCCTCTTCAATAAGCTCAAAACGTTTAATAGAGGCTTCATCTTTCTCTTTTTTGACAGCTTCCCGCTCAATTTTCAATTGAATAATTCGGCGCTCAAGTTTATCCATCACCTCAGGCTTCGAGTCGATTTCCATTTTGATACGAGAGGCAGCCTCGTCAATAAGATCGATTGCTTTATCCGGTAAAAAACGATCCGTTATATAGCGATGTGATAATTCAGCTGCAGCGACAATAGCCGGATCAGTAATTTCAACACCATGATGAAGTTCGTATCTTTCCTGTAAGCCACGCAATATTGCAATCGTTGCTTCAACAGAAGGTTCATCAACTAAAACCTTCTGAAATCTTCGTTCAAGGGCTGCGTCTTTCTCAATATACTTGCGATATTCATCTAAGGTGGTTGCACCTATGCAGTGAAGCTCGCCTCTGGCTAAAGCAGGCTTAAGCATATTCCCTGCATCCATAGAACCCTCTGTCTTACCCGCACCAACCATAGTATGAATTTCATCAATAAAAACAATCGTTTGACCTTCATCTTTAGCAATGTCAGATAAAACAGCTTTTAATCGCTCTTCAAACTCACCTCTAAATTTTGCACCAGCTAACAACAAGGCCATGTCTAAAACCAAAACACGTTTATTTTTTAAAGACTCTGGAACCTCACCATTGACAATCCTTTGAGCAAGCCCCTCAACAATTGCAGTTTTACCAACCCCCGGTTCACCAATTAAAACTGGATTATTTTTTGTTCTTCTCATCAAGATTTGTATAGCGCGACGAATCTCATCATCTCTACCGATAACTGGATCTAATTTACCCATCCGTGCTCGCTCTGTTAAATCAACTGTATATTTTTTTAGTGCTTCTCTTTGATTCTCAGCATCATTTGTATTCACAGTTTGCCCACCCCTTACAGAATCAATGGTTGATTCAAGATTTTTTCTATTTAAACCAGCAGTTTTAGCAAGCTTCCCAAGATCACCTTTATCATCTGCTAAAACCAGGAAAAAGAGTTCAACAGCAATAAACTGATCCCCTCTTTTGTTGGCTTCTTTTTCAGTTAAATTAAGCCAAGAACTTAGATTACGACCAACCTGTACATCTCCTGTTCCCTCAATCTGAGGTATTTTTTTTGCAAGGGAATCAACGCCTTTTTCTAATGTGGCGACATTAACACCTGCTCGGGTGAGTAAACTCTTAGCAGTTCCATCTGAATCTTTTAATAAAGCAATTAAAACATGCTCAGGTTCAATAAATTGATTATCTGAAGTTACAGCAATACTTTGAGCCTCGGCTAGAGCCTCTTGAAATTTCGTTGTTAATTTATCGATTCTCAATATATTCTCCAATTAAAGAATGTGTTCATACTTCAAAAATGAGTCCAATTTCAGAAATTTCAAGAGTCAAACTAAAATTGTTTAATGAATGACAATTTACGACAACATCAAGCTTGGTTTGTTTACCTCCTAGAATGCAAGGATGGCTCTTTTTATACTGGCATTACGAATGATCTAGAAAAGCGAATCAAAACCCATAATTTGGGATTAGGGGCTAAATATACTCGCGGAAGAATACCCGTCAAACTCCTTGAATTCATTAGCGCCAACTCTCAATCTGAAGCACTTCGTTTAGAGCATCAAGTAAAAAAACTACCAAAACTAAAAAAACGAAGTTTCTTCACACAGGACTAAGTCCAAGAGACTAACTCGAACCTCCAAAAATCTTCTCTAACATCAATCCTTTGTCTTCCGGATAAATAAAAATATCTTCCATCCATCTCACGTATGACCCATCTTCCCACTTCAGGTGCATACCAATACCTATCAATTCGAACAGAATCAACTCTGGTTGAATCATTGTGCTGAAATCTAATAATCTTCTCTATTCGAATCGTATTAAAAACTCCTGCACGAGTGGTAACTAACTCCCATCCAAATTGGCGAATCCCAACACTCATTGCTAAAGGAAATGATGAGTCACCAAGCTTATAAACAGTTTGAATGTATCGTGAAATATTTGTTTGATTTAAATCAATATAAACTGGGATTTCCTGCTGATATGTTTGGTAATAATCCCAGTCTAAGTCCGCCTTAACCATTCCCCATGGTTGCTGAACTTCATTATTCAAATAATTACTCTTTTGACTTTCCCTGGATATTTCATATCTATTGTTTTCAATTGAAATGATTTTTTCATCGATGATTTCAACTGTCTCCGAATTGTATTGATTGACTTTGACATATTGCCATGTCGATCCTACTTTTGGAATGTAGGAAACCATTGTTGTTGGTTTCAAACTCGGAATTGTTGGAACAGGCTTTAAGGATTGAATACTACAAGCACCTAAGGGCATCACCAGAGAATTAATAAGAAAAATTCGTCTGGACTTGTTATTCATTACATTATGCTTGCCATTTTTTTAAACGCTCATCATCTGAAGTACGAGCATCTACCCATCTCTCCCCTTGTAGAGTAAATTCTTTTTTCCAAAAAGGAGCAGATGTTTTTAAATAGTCCATGATAAATTCACAAGCAGCGTAAGCATCTCCTCGATGAGGTGTTGCTACTGCGACAAAAACTATTTGATCCATCGGCATCAATTTACCAACCCGATGAATAATTGTTGCGTTCAAAATTTCCCAACGTTTTTGAGCCTGTTCAAGAATGTCTTTTAAAGATTTTTCTGTCATTCCAGGATAGTGCTCAAGCTCCATTGCATGCACATCATCCCCCTGATGCGTATCTCGAACTGTCCCAACAAAAATATTAATTCCGCCAATACTGGGCAAATCTTTGCGTAAGAGAATTAACTCTGTACTAACATCAAAGTCTTCTGTTTGAATGGCAATCTTCATTTATCCTCCAGTGACTGGTGGAAAAAAAGCAATCTCAGCGTTCTCTATAATAGATGCATCCATTGATACCATCTCTAAATCTTGCGCTACCTTAATATTTTTCCCAGGAGCTAATGCTAGACCAAAAGCCGGGGACAATCCTGCTAAGTAAAATCTTAAATCACCCATCGTAAGAACCTTACTAGGTAATTCAACATCCAAAGAATCTGTTTGCGCTAATTCTTTTAAAGATGCAAAAAATTTCACCTTTATTTTCATTGCTTAGTTTCCTAACAATTCAGAAAATGGAATAAATTTTACTAAATCACCCTTTTGAACTACTTGGCCTGGAGGTATGTCAGCTAAGCCATCGCCCCATGATGCACTGGTCAGTACACCCGAACTTTGATTAGGGAATAAATCTAATTTGCCTGATTCATTAATTCGTACTCGTAAAAATTCATTACGCTTATCAGGCTTTGGCCAATTAAAGTCTGAAACCAAATGATAAACAGGATCATTTTTTCTATTTCTACCTTGCAAGGCATAAATAAATGGTCTTACAAATAACAGAAAAGTCACAAAACTCGAAACGGGATTTCCCGGCAATCCCATAAACCATGTGTTCTCATCATTTGCATTATCAATAGATCCAAATGCTAAAGGTTTTCCAGGTTTGATAGCAATTTGCCACATATCTAATTTACCAACAGACTGAACTGCTGGCTTAATATGGTCCTCTTCACCAACCGATACACCTCCAGATGTAACAATTAAATGGTGATTTTTAGCAGCTTCTCTCAAAGTATTTTGGGTAGCTTCTAAAGTATCAGGAACAATACCAAAGTCTGTAAAATCACACCCCAATGAACGCACGCAGGCGATCAATGTATCGCGATTAGAGTTATAAATTCCACCAGGCTTTAAAGCTTGACCAGGTAAAGTCAACTCATCTCCTGTAAAAAATAAGGCCACCCGAACTCGCTGATGGACTTTTAAATGTGAAATACCTGAGGATGCAGCAACACCTAATTCTTGAGGACGTAAAAAAGTACCTTTTTTAAGAATTACATTGTTTTCGAGGATATCTTCGCCCTTTTCCCGAATCCATTCTCCATGCTTAGGGACATGGTTCACTTTAATTTGGTAGTTAAGTCCTGAAGCATCTGGGGTACCAATCACTTCACAATCCTCTTGCATTACAACTGCCGTAGCCCCTGATGGAATAGAGGCGCCTGTAAAAATTCTAGCTGCAGACCTCTCCTGAAGTAAATTTCCGACATAACCTGCAGGAATACGTTGCGTTACAGGAAGAATTACACCTGGCTCTGTAATATCCTCTGCTCGAAGTGCATAGCCATCCATTTGAGTATTATCCATCGGAGGTACGTTGACCGTACTTATGACATCCTCAGCCAAGACCATCCCTAAAGCGTCTTGTAAGGCTACAGTTTGTGAATTGGCTATTTCTCTAGCTTGTGAGAGTAATATCTCAAGCGCTTGAGTTGCGGACTTCATACTCATTGAATATTCTCAAGAATGAAATGTTTAATGGCAGAAACATCTAGATCCATTTTGTAGACACGTTGAGGCAGTTCCTCAATACCAATAAATGCTTCCGGTCTTTGTGGGGGTTGCCCTAAAGCAATTTCAATTGTTTCAGAAAATTTAACAGGCAAAGCTGTTTCTAATACCAACATCTTTACACCTTCTTGTAAATTTTCGCGAGCAACCTTAACTCCATCTGCAGTATGCGTATCTATAACAACACCATACACTTGTGCAATTTGTTGAATCGTTGCCAAACGATTTTCATGAGTACTCTTTCCAGAGACGAATCCAAATTTCTGAATTTCTTTTTTTGCAGGGTGTGTTGAATAATCAAAACCACCTATTTGCTCAACTTGAGCAAATAGCTCTTTCACTAACTGCCCATCCCTACCTAACCAATCAAAAACGAAACGTTCAAAGTTACTTGCTTTAGAAATATCCATTGATGGACTCGATGTATGAAATGTCTCAGCTGACTTTCTCGCTCTGTAATGACCTGTTTTAAAAAACTCATCCAATACATCATTTTCATTTGTAGCAACAACCAATTTTTCAATAGGCAAACCCATCATACGAGCAATATGACCAGCACAAACGTTACCAAAATTACCTGAGGGAACGCAAAAGGAAACTTTCTCATCACTACTTTTTGTAGCTCTTAAATAACCTGCAAAGTAATAAACTACTTGTGCAACAACTCTTGCCCAGTTAATAGAATTTACAGTACCAATCTTATTGGTAACTTTAAAATTCAAATCATTACTAACGGCTTTGACAATATCTTGTGCATCATCAAAGACTCCCCGAATTGCTATATTAAAAATATTAGGGTCTTGCAAGGAGTACATTTGAGCACTTTGAAAAGCACTCATC
>DAIQPR010000117.1:0-7770 GCA_036787315.1 Polynucleobacter sp.
CTTCAAAAGCATCCTACTTAAATTATCTAAGTCTTTATTAAATCTTACTTCAGGTATAACAATACTTAAAGCACCTAAAATTTTGCCTTGAGAATTTTTAATCGGTGTTGCAAGTGCAATTACCCCTACGGAGTTTTCTCCCATGGAAATGGTTATCTCATCTTTCGTATCTAAGGATAATTTTTCTTTTAACTTCTTTTTATCAATAATTGTTTTACTTGTAATAGCTTTAATTGCTGTATTTTTAAGATAAGTCTGCTGTTCTTCTTCTGGTAAAGCATGAAGAATTGCTTTACCAGCTGCAGCTGAATAAAGAGGAAATTTAACATTCGGTGGCATTCTGTAGCTAAGGGGATAATTTGCTTCTAGACCTAAGACTCTTTCTATATGATCACCTTTAAACAGATAAAAAGCTGAAGCCTCCTTCGTTTTTTTTGTAAGAGCTCTTAATTGTGTTTGAGCAATTTCAAGAATATTTTTAGATACTTTTCCTTGTTTTATCAAATCGTAGAACGCTGGACCTAAATGATAAGTATTTTCAACAGGATTTTTTTCTAAGTAGGTTCTTTGCGTTAAATTTTTGAGAAGCCCTGTAAGACTGCTTTTGGGAATGTCTAGAGCATTTGCAATTTCTGAGTGCGAGGCGGAGTTACCTCGTCTGACTAAAAGTTCTAAAACATCGAGGACTCTATCGGCAGATTTAATGGATGAGTTAGGCATTTGTTAGGATTGACGAAAAATTTAGGCAGTGCTAGAATATAAATAAGTTCATATATATGAACATATTATATTAAATAAAAAAATTAATCAAAAATAATTTTGGACTTGTATAAAAGTCTGGAGGAGACAACCTAATGTTAAAGAGTCTTTACAGAGTTTTGATTCTTGCATCGTTTGTAACATTTCAAGCGCAAGCAGCCTATCCAGAGGCTCCTGTTTCAATAGTTGTTTCATTTGCTCCAGGTGGTGCAACTGATATAACTGCTCGCATTATGGCTGCAGCGATGAATAAAGGTTTTGGTCAACAAATATTGGTTGATAACAGACCTGGGGCTGGTGGGGCTGTTGCGGCAAGTTTTGTAAAAGCTGCAAAGCCAAACGGTTACACCTTAATGTTAACTTCCAGTGTTTACGTTGTAACACCAAGTTTAAAAAAACCATCTCCATACGACCCAATCAAAGACTTTATTCCTGTATGTGAAATTGGAGATGCTCCTAATGTAATCGTAGTTAAAAATGACTCACCAATTAAGTCCGTTGCTGATTTAGTTGCCCTTGCAAGAAAAGATCCGCAATTCATTAGCTATGGAAGCCCAGGTACTGGGACAACGCCTCATTTAGCGGCAGAAGTATTGAAGATTCGTGAAAATATTAATATGACCCACATTCCTTATAAAGGTGCAGGACCTGCTATGACAGACTTGTTAGGTGGGCAAACACAAGTTTTATTTGGGGCATTAGCATCTGTTATTTCTCAAATACAAGCGGGACAAGTAAGGGCATTGGCGCAAACGGGTGAAAAAAAATGGCCTGAATTACAACAAGTGCCTACCCTTGCTGAACTTGGCATTAAAGATGCAGTTTCAAATACTTTTCAAGCAATTTTTGCACCTGCGGGAACACCACCTGAGATAGTCAGTTTTTTATCCAACCAATGCATAAACGCTTTAAAAGAACCAGAAGTCATTGAAAAACTTAAACAAGCAGGTCTAGCAACAACGGCTTTGGATTCTTCAGGATTAAAAGCAAGAGTAGCTAAAGAAGTTCCGTATTGGAAAGAGGTTATTGATAAGGGCGGTATTAAGGGCGATTAACTTTGGGAAAAAGATAAGGGATTAATATGAAAATTTGGTGGCAGAGTAGTACAGCAATACATCGATTAGATGATTATAGAAACACATTAACAAAAAATTTAAATGACTTAAAGCGTCCCGATGTAGAGGTACATGTTAATGGTGTTGATGATGGCTCCATGGATTTACACTACAACGCTATCGTCGCGATGAATAGTTATGGTATTGGTGGTGTTCTTAATAAATTAATGCAAGCTGATGAGCAAGGTTATGATGCGATTGCAATTGGCTGTTTTTTAGACCCAGCAATGCAAGAGGCGCGTGAGATAGTCAAGATACCGGTATTAGGTTTAGGTGAATGTACTATGTTGATGGCTTGTATGTACGGACATAAATTTTCAGGAATAGCCTTCCATAAAAAACAATCTCAGTACTATGATCGTAAGGCATTTGAATATGGTCTGTCTTCTAGGCATATTCCATTTGGCGACTTAGGAATTGATTTTACTGAAGTACAAAAAGCATTTACTGATCCAGGACAAATGACCGAGAATTTCTTGAAGGAGTCTCGTAGGTTAGCTGCTCAAGGTGCAGAAGTCATTTTGGCTGCATGTGCAACGGTTAATGCAATTATTCGTAGAGAGAATATTACTGAAGTAGACGGCGCACTCATTATGGACTGTAATGCCGTATTGCTTAAAACTACGGAAGCTATGGCAGATTTGAGTAAAACAGTTGGGTTAAATGCGAGTCGCAGACTACTTTATCAATCACCGAGTGTTGCTGCAATTGAACAATGGAAACAAATTTATGGTTTTCGTTCGGTAGCTGAGTTAAGGAAATAATATGAGATTAATACGGACTGCACTATTTGCTCCAGGAATTAATGCGAAAGTAATGAATAAAGCATTAGCATCAAAGGTTGATGCGGTCATACTGGATTTGGAGGATTCCGTACCTCTAGCTTTAAAAGACGAAGCTAGAAAATTAGTACGTGAAACTATCGAAAATGCTTATCAATCAAAATCTGATGATCAACCATATATTATGGTGAGAGTGAACGCTGCTGATACTGGCATGATGGAAAAAGATATTGAACAAATTTGTGTTAATGGTCTTGGAATGGTATTTATTCCTAAAGCAGAGTATGTTGAGGACATCAAAAATGCAGCAAAACAAATTGAAGATATTGAGAAAGCAAGTGGAATAGAGCCTGTTTCAATTGGATTACAAATTGAATCTGCGATAGGTGTTTACCACTGTTATGATTTACTTAAAGCTTCAGCTAAAGTTCGATTAAGTAGTTTAGGAACTGCACAAGATGGTGATTTACAAAATAGCTTGGGGTGTGGTTGGTCTGTAGATGGCCCAGAAATGCTTTATGCTCGATCAAAAGTATTATTGGATTCAAGAGCAGCTGGAAATGTGACTCCGATTGATGGTGTATTTGCAGATTTGAATGATGAGGAAGGACTATTTGCAGAATCTTCTTTATCGGCAAAATTAGGCTATGTAGGTAGAACCATTATTCATCCTAAGCAAATAGATATAGTAGAGAAAGCATACGGCATTCCTCCATCTGTTCTGGCAAATTATGAAAAAATTGTTCATCAATTTGAGCTTGCTGAAAAGGAAGGAATTGCAGCAATTTCAATCAATGGAAAGCTTGTTGACTATGCAATGTATAGACAAGCCAAACGCATTTTATTAACTGAAATAAATAAAAATAAAAAATGAATTTTGAACTAAGCCAAGACCAAATTAATATTCGTAATCATTTGAACGAATTATTAAAAGATGTTTGTACTCCCCAATATGCTCAACAATGTGATGAGAATCAAGTTCCACCTAGAGAAGCTTTTGATGCCCTTGCTAAAAATGGTTGGCTTGGGATCATTGGCCCTGAAGAGTATGGAGGTGCTGGTGGCGGACCTTTAGATTTAGCAGTCATGTTGGATGTATTAGGTTATCACTTTGAGGAGTTAGGTTTGTGGGTTTTTAGAAACTTGACCTATGGATGCCATGCCATGATGAAACATGGAACTCAAGAGCAAAAAGATAAGATAGTACCGAAAGTTATTAAAGGCGAACTATCAGTCTGTTTTGGGCTCACAGAGCCAGATTCTGGTTCAGATGCTAGTGCACTCACAACTAAGGCTGTAAAAGATGGTAGTGACTATGTGATTAATGGACGTAAGGTTTATACCTCTGGAATGGACATTAGTGATTATTGTATTTTGGTTGCTAGAACAAAAACTACAGATAAGAAGCAGCAGGGTATTACTAACTTTTTTATAGATACCAAATTACCTGGTATTGAAGTAAAAAAATTAGCTACTTTGGGACAGAGAGCGATTGGTACCACTGAAGTCTTTTATAACGAGGTACGTACACCAGAAAGTTCTATTCTCGGAGAATTAGACCAGGGTTGGAGAGGTGCAGACAATTATTTATGTTATGAAAGATTATGTTTGTCAGCTGCAAGAACTGGAGCTGCTAGGGCTGCATTTGAATTTGCTCTAGAGCATGCAAAGACAAGAGTACAGTTTGGTAAGCCGATTGGGAAATTTCAAGCTGTTTCGCACAAATTAGCAGATATGAGAGCAATGTTAGATATTGCTCAAACAATGGTTTATCGATATGCGTGGTTAGTAGAAAACGGAAAAGATACACGTCAAGATGCTGCAGTTTTAAAGCTTTACACAGCTGAATCTTATAAATCAATAGCTGATATGAGTTTACAAATTCTAGGTGGATATGGCTATTGCATGGAATATCCTTTACAGCGTTTTTTTAGAGACTCTAGATTAGCGACGATTGGTGGTGGAACTTCAGAAATTCAGCGCAATATTATTGCCACTGGATTAGGTTTATAGGTCAATCGTGGCACATTCATTAAGTGGTGTTCGGATTATTGAGTTAGGGCAAATTATTGCCGGTACCTATGGTGGCCAGATTCTTTCTGATCTTGGTGCTGAGGTCATCAAAGTTGAATCTCCAAAAGGTGATCTTGGTAGAAATCCTTCTGTAGCCCCTTATAAAGGTGAAAGTGGATTATTTTTAACTTTTAATCGCAATAAAAAAAGTATTGTTATCGATTTAAAAAATCCTCAGGGAAGATTGTTGTTTTTAGATTTGGTTCGTAATTCTGATGTAGTTGTTGATAATTTTAGGTCTGGGGTAATGAGTCGTCTTGGCATCGATTACGAAGAGCTAAAAAAAGTAAACCCTAAAATTATTCACTGTTCTATCACGGGCTTTGGTCCTGAGGGTGAATATAAAGATTACCCTGCTTTGGATATTATTATTCAAGCGATTAGTGGTCATATGGCAATTACTGGGGAAAAAGATAGACCACCTGTACGTCTAGGAATTCCTTTAGCCGACTTAAGTGGTGGATTGTTTTCTAGTCAGGGAATTTTAGCTGCTTTATATGAGCGTGAAAAAACAGGTCAGGGGCAACATATTGATCTTTCGATGTTTGATGCAATGTTAAGCTTGCTTACTTATTTGGGTACTATGTGGTTGAATAATAAGGAACTACCAAGCCCGCCAGGTTCATCTCATGAATATACTGTTCCTTGGCAAGCATTCAAAACTAAAGACTCTTATATTGTTGTTGCAGCTAGGGAAGAAATTCATTGGAAAAACTTCTGTCGATCCATAGGTTTAGAAGCTTTAGCTGTAGATCCTCGATACATCAGTAATTTTTTACGTGTTGAAAATCGTTCAACATTAGTGCCATTACTTGAAAACAGAATGTCACAAGAAACCACAAGTCATTGGATGCATATTTTCAGAAATGAAGATGTACCTGCAAGTCCGGTAAATCATTTTGATCAGGCTTTCGCTGAACCTCCGGTAGTTCAAAACAATGCTGTTGTTGAATATGAGCACCCTGTTGTTGGAACAGTAAAAATGCCTGCATACCCAGTAAAAATGGGCAATGCTGATCAACTTAAGTCGACTCCAGCCCCAGATTTAGGTGAACATACGATAGAGGTTTTGAAAAATGTTTTGAACTTGACTGATGAGAATATCAAGAATTTTATTAATAGTGGTGTAGTACTAAGTAAATAGGAGAAATATGATGGTGGGTTTGTATTGGGAAGAATGGGAAGTTGGCAAGAGTTTTGAAACCGCTGCTAGAACAGTTACTGAAACCGATGTAGTCAATTTTGCTGGAATATCTGGCGATTACAACCCTTTACATATTAATGAAGAATATTGTAAAAAAACACAATTCGGGACTCGTATCGCTCATGGCCCCCTAGTTTATGCGATTGCAGCTGGCTTACTTTTTCAGCTTCATTTATATGACGATACTTTGATCGCCTTTTTGGGTTTTGAAAGTTTAAAGTTTACAAAGCCGGTAAAAATTGGTGACACCATTTATGCGAAAGTAACGGTAACTGAAGTTGCTGAGACTTCGAAGCCTGATCGTGGTGTTATGAAACGACAACTTCAGGTTATCAATCAGCATGGTGAGGTAGTACAAGATGGAGTTCAGGCATTTCTAATGAAGCGACGTCCTCAGTCATGAAAAAGACATTAGGCTTTATTGGACTTGGTTTGATGGGTGGGTGGATGGTTCGGCACTTACTCAATGACCAATATAAAGTTCATGTCTATGATATTGATGAACAAAAAATGAATGATTTAGCCGCTTATGGGGCTATTGCAGAAAAAAATATAAAAGATTTGCCCTCTAAAGTAGATGTCATTATTTTATCGCTGCCGAACTCTCAAATTGTTGAAGATGTTATTCAACAAATGGATCTTTATAATGCGCCAAAAAGTGGTTTGATTATTCTTGATACATCAACGGCAGATCCTTCCATTTCCACTGAATTAGCAAAAGCGCTTTTAGATAAGGGCATGTATTTTATGGATGCCACGGTCAGTGGAACCAGTGAAATGTGTGCCGCAAAAGATACTATCTTCATGGTGGGTGGAATAGAGGATATTTATCAAAACTGTAAAACCATTTTTTCTAGTATGGGGCGAGAGTCGATATACATGGGGAAGAGTGGTACTGGAGCAGCAATTAAGCTAGTGGTAAATTTAGTATTAGCAATCAATCGTGTTGGATTAGCAGAGGGCTTAACATTAGCCAAAGTTGCAGGCATTGATCAAGCTTTAGCTCTTGAAGTTTTAAAAAAATCTGCCGCCTTTTCAAAAGCAATGGATCAAAAAGGTTATCGGATGGTTAATAGGGAATTCTACCCGCCTATTGGTCATATGAGTACCCATTACAAAGACGTTCAGTTGATGGTTTCTTATGCTTCCAAATTAAAGTGTCCTGTGCCTGTTATTAGTTTTACTGCTCAGGCCTTAGCTTCAGAAATGTTAAAGCGTCCAGGCGATAGGGATAGTTCGGCCATTATTTGTTTTTATGACGATTTAATCATCAATAATGGTTAACAACAGCACAATGTCTGGGAAGCTAGCCATTGTTCTCGGTGGAAGTAAGGGTATTGGAGCGGAGACATCCCAACAATTGGCTAGTCAAGGAGCAATAGTTTGTGTTGTAGCTAGGAATAAAAAAGATATTGATAGTGTTGTTCAGTCAATTAAAGATTTAGGTGGTACAGCATTTGGATATGCACTTGATGCAACATTAACAGTTGAGTTAGAGAATACATTTCAAAAAATTCATCGCGAACATGGAGCGATAGATATATTGATAAATTTAGTAGGTGGTTTTTCAAAATTTATATCGTTTGAGAACATCACAGAGCTTGAATGGAATCAGGTTATTCAAATGAATTTAACAACTGCATTTTTTTCTTGCCAAAAAATATATCCTTTGATGAATGACTTTGGGAGAATAGTACTTGTTGGATCTATAGCTGGGTTAGGACCCAATCCATATGCAAAGTCTTATATGCCTTATGGAATTGCCAAATCAGGGCTAATAACAATGGTAAAGTATTTAGCACATGAATTTGGTTCTCGTGGAATTACAGTCAATTGT
>DAIQPR010000118.1:0-7765 GCA_036787315.1 Polynucleobacter sp.
ATACCTCATTAAATCGTTACCAATCAAAATCTGCCCATTGAATGATTTCGCTGCTTCTTCTTTGAAGCGTTGGTAGGTGTCATTCGCATCAGATGAGGGAAGTAAGTGACTAAAAATTAAAACTTTGATGCCTGATTTTTGAGCGATATGGGCAACTTGCTCAGGAGTCATATGTTCCTCAACCATGTGTCGTGTCCATGATTTTTTTTCATCCTCTGTTTTCATGTTCCATGTGCCATTTTTTTCTTGAAGCGCAACAACGTCCTCAACTTTACCAACTTCAGCAACAAGCACATCACATCCTGTGGCAAGTTTTTCAAGATTCGAACTTGGGCCAGTATCGCCAGAGAAAACAAAGCATTTATCCTTGGTATCGAATCTATATGAAAATGATTGGTGTTTCTTTGAAAATTCTGGTGAGAAATGATAATGATCGTTTTGTATAGCAGTGACCTTTACATTTTCATCCTTAAAAATAACGCCATCTTTTATATCGTTTCCTACAAAAACGTCCTCAAGTTTAATAGTCTTGCCCTCGGAGTCGCCTCTAATTTCAGCATCTACAGACATATATTGAATGGCACCTTTAACTGTAAGTGATGTTCCAATCGGTCCAAATACATTAATTGGTTTTCTTCTTGAATATTGCCATGACGTGTCTAAAAATGGAGCCAATCCCGCCATGTGATCGTTATGAAGATGAGTGATGAAAATTTGATTGACTTTAGTGAAATTTATGCCGGCTTGGACAATTCTCCTAGTTAATCCATCTCCAGCGTCGATGATGTAGGGCTGTCCATTGACTATCAGTGCTTGAGAGCTTTGAGCACGGTGAGCTCTTGGTAAGGGGCCACCAGCCGTCCCAAGGAGAATCAAAGTTGTTGGTGAAGTTTCAGGAAAAGTTGAAAATGATGCCAATAGGAGAAATATTGCAGTGATCTTTCTTTTAATTTTCATTTTTGCCTTTAGTTTTCAATTGGGTTAAAGTAAAACTTTTTAAAAAGTAATTCTAAATAGTTAAATTGATTCAATTTATATTTTCATTTTATAGAAACGCATTGAAAAGGCATCGGGGTAAATATTAAATTTTGAAAAAATTCTGATTGAAAAGTAAGTTTTTGGGGATTCAATACATCTAATAGACATTATTAATGTTTTTCTACTTTTTGAGGACTTTATGAAAGTTATTAAATTATTGTTGATCAGTGGATCCTTTTTACTTTGTACGTTAACTTCAAATGCTGCAATTCCAGAAGCACCAAATCCTAAAGATTTAGTGCAAATGAATTTTCAAGAACGTTTTGAAGCTACAAAGAAGTTACATGCTGAGTTGCTTAAGCTAACACCCGATGAGAGAAAAGCCTATCGTGAAAAGGTTCATCAAAAAATGGCTGCGTTAAGTCACGATGAACGAGAGTTAATTCGAATAAAAATGGATCTTCAGAATCAATTATTGACACATGAACAAAAGCACCTAGTTCGCGAAGAAAGGCGATCGTTTGTTAAAGCTTTGACTCCAGAAGAAAGACAAGAAATGAAAGCAAGAAGAGAAGCTTTGCTGAAAAATCTTACTACTGAAGAAAAGAAAGAATGGGAAAAAAGAGTAAGGATGTGATTCAGAATTGTTGATTTTGGAATAATTCATTGAACAATCCAATTTGGATTAATGATCAAGCTGAACTTGAAAATGCTCAGCGCGGTGAATTGCAGTCAATTTCAAAGATTGTTTCGCAACTATCTAGGCCGGCTTTCAATTTGGCCTATCAGATTCTTTTAAATATTGAAGATGCTGAGGACTGCGTCCAAGATTCTTTCTATCACTTATGGAAAAGTAAAAATAAATTTCAAGCAAAATCATCACTCAAAACTTATTTTTTAAGAATTGTAATTAACAGCTGTTACTCGATGTTGTTAAAGAAAAATAAATTTTCTTTAATCGATATAGATCATGTCAACATTGATCAAAATCGCGAGTCTGAATTATTTGGCACATATAAGGATCGCAAAGATGTTTCACTAGATATTCATTCTGCGCTTAAGAAATTAAATCCCAAGCAAAGAATGGCTATCGTGCTGTGGTCTTATCATGATTTAACCGCACTTGAAATTGGTGTAGTTATGAGCATGAATAAAAATTCGGTTGATCAACTCTTATTTCGATCAAAAGTAATACTCAAAAACTATCTAGGGGATTGAAATGGAGGAATATGATAATTTTGCTGAAGAGAAATTTTTTTTTGAAGATGTCATTAAATCACTTCCTATTCCCGAATTTAGTTCTAGTTTTGAAGAAAAATTAATCAAAGATGCAGTTAAAACAACTCGGTCAAATTCAAAATTTTTCTTCATTGAGGTTTTAGTAAATTCATTCTTGCAATTTATTACTTTATGTCTAAAACCTAAGGTTTTGGTTTTCGAATTTTTATTGGTTTTTAGTATATCAATATATTTTCTCAGCCTATCCCCTCAAGATGATGTAATGGCTACTGATTTAATTAGTGAACTCTCACTCGCAACCATTTGAATCTGGATTTAATTATGTTGTTCATTTTTGAATTGCTGAATTTTCAATTTCTTAAATTTTTCTTTCTACTTATCGTTTTGCCATTCTTGATCTCATGTGGCCCTAGCAATCATCCTGATGCAGGAAGCGGAGCACTCCTTCCTAATCCAACTTTTGCAATTAAAGGTGATCTTTTAGTCACAACTGTACCTACAAATTTAGTTTTTCAAGTACAAGCTGCATCTGGTGATGGTACAAATACCTTAAATGCAACAAATTTATTTGACTGGGCAGAAACCGCTTACCCTCAATATTTTCCTCAACATCAGTTGAATCAAATTTATCAGAGTTACACCTATAGGTACTATCCAAGTACACAAAATTATCTTGGTCTTTCTAGTAATAATGTGTATATATTGGGTCCTATTTCAGGAGGAACACTAATGCTAGTAGGGGCACTTAGCGATTTCAATTGCAGTATTAATCCATCAAGTTGTTCAAATCTATCCAATAAAAGTTCGTCCACATCTGTCTCGACTTCGGGTGCCAGCGCCTTGAGTAATGGCTTTGATGGGAACGTTATTTTAGGTATTCCTGCCAAAACATCAGTTGGAGCAAGTGTTTTCACTCCTGATCAAAATGGAAATATATATTTAAGTTATGGAACTACAAGCCAAAAACCAAATCTCCAGTCCCCAACTTTTGCGCTTGTTGCAAGCCAACCTACTAATATTTATTTAACCAATTTACTTCCCGATACAACTTATTTTTATCAGCTATTTGTTCAATTGACAGGTAGTAAAGTTTTTGTATCAATGGGAGAGTATTCTTTTCATACAGCTCGGCCTCCTGGAAGTAGTTTTATCTTTGACATTCAAGGAGACTCACATCCCGAGCGTTTTAAAACTCAATTTGACCCCAACCTTTATTCAAGGACTTTAACAACAGCTAGCAACGATCATCCGGATTTTTATATGACCAGTGGCGATGATTTCAGTGTTGATACTTTGGACTCTAGCACTATTACTCAAGCCGAAGTTGCTGCTAGATATACACTGCAGCGTCCTTTTTTAGGTATTGTTGGTGCTTCATCTCCTGTTTTTCTGACCAATGGAAACCACGAGCAAGCAGCTAGATACCTATTAGATGGAACATCAAATAATGTTGCTGTGTGGGCTCAAAATGCTAGGAATCTTTATTACATTCAGCCATCTAGTGACTCATTTTATTCTGGTAACACAGAAGTAATTCCCTTCATCGGATTACTTAAAAACTATTTCTCTTGGACTTGGGGTGATGCTTTATTTTGTGTCATTGATCCTTATTGGGAATCCCCCGTACCAGTAGACAATGTATTTGGTGGTTCTGCTAAAAGAAGTAATATGTGGGATGTAACTCATGGAATCCAGCAATATCAATGGCTAAAAAGTACTCTTGAACAGAGTAAAGCAAAATATAAGTTTGTTTTTGCGCACCATATTATGGGGACTGGTCGCGGCGGTGTCGACATAGCAAATTTATGGGAATGGGGAGGCCAAGATAATACTGGAGCATACCTATTTACTCAAAATAGACAAGGCTGGGCAAATCCAATCCATAATTTATTGGTCAACAACAAGGTTACCATTTTCTTTCAAGGTCATGATCATATTTGGGTTCATCAAAATTTAGATGGAGTAACTTATCAGACCTTATCAGAGCCTGCAGATCCTTTTTACGCCTTGTATAACAGTGATGCTTATTTAATCGGTGAACGATTTCCCAATTCAGGTTATACCAGGGTAAGTGTATCGCCAGATCGTGTCAAAGTTGAATATGTAAGAACCTATTTGCAAGTTGATGAAGGGCCAGGAAAGCAGAGTGGTCAGCCAGTATTCAGTTATACCATTCAATGAAGCAACGGAAATGATCATGTTCGTAACAGTTACTTCGCAAAGATTCGTTTTAATTTTATGTTTGCTTTTTTTGGAAGGGTGTTCAAATAATTCGAGCCAGCAATCTTTTGTGGTTTTGCCAGATCCGGTTAATTCGATTGTGTCTATTGATACAGTCATATCGCATTCTCAAATTCCCAATTCAAGATTTAACATTAATCAAACTATCAATAATGCAACTTTAAATAACCGCGTTGATTCAGATTCTTTAATGAATTGGGCCGAAATGGCTTACCCATATTATTTTCCAGCCCACGCAGTCAATTCTTTTCAAGATCCATATGTATACCGGTATTATTCAAGCACAGGTAATTACCTAGGAATTTCAGGAAATGAAGTTTATGTCATGGGCCCGTTAAGTGGTGGCAAGATACTTGATGTTGGAAGTACTAACTCATTCTTTTGCTCAGTATTCCCAATAAACTGCAACCAAGGTCAACCGATAGAACTTTATGATTATTTTACTAAATCTTCTTTGAATCTATTTCCACTTCAAGCAAGTATTTTATTGGGTGGCATTTCAGATCAATCTGTAACTTTAAGCTTTTTGAGCGGGACTGATGGAGCTAGCTTTTATCTTCAATATGGAAATCAATCCAATCAATATACAAATAAAACAAGCACTTTTAGCAGTATTCCCCATCAACCCTTTAAATGTCTTGTCAATTCATTAAATTCGAATACCCAATATTACTATCAGGTTGTTCAAATTGATGCACTTGGTCATGAGCATATATCGGCGGAACAGACATTTCACACAGCAAGGCCAAGCGGTCAAACATTTACTTTCACCGTACAGGCTGATTCTCACTTAGATGAAAATTCGGATTTGAGTCAATATTATTTAACGCTTGCTAATATTTCCAAAGATCGACCTGATTTTCATATTGATCTAGGCGACACTTTTATGACCGAGAAGTATTCAGTGCCTCTAAGTGCAAACGCTGTTCGTGCAACTGATTCAAGTACTGTCTTTCGCCGATATTTGTATGAGAGAAATAATTATGGACTAATAACTGGTTCGATTCCCTTGTTTCTTGTTAATGGGAATCATGATGGTGAGTTAGGTTGGTTAAACGACGGTACATCTCAAAATATCTCGATTTGGTCAACATCTGCAAGACTAAATTACTTTTTGAATCCAACGCCAAATAATTTTTTTAGCGGAGATAGTTACCAAAATATATTTACAGGACAAAGAGCCTCTTGGTATTCTTGGACTTGGGGTGATGCACAATTTATTGTGTTAGATCCATTTTGGAATACGCCCACTTCTGGTTCCTCTGACCCATGGGCCATGACTTTGGGTATCTCACAATACAATTGGTTATCAGATACTTTATCTAAAAGTAATGCCAAGTTTAAATTTATTTTTCTGCATAATTTAGTTGGTGGTTTGTTGTCTGCAATGCGAGGAGGTGTTGAAGCTGCACCATATTATGAGTGGGGCGGTTTAGACATTAACGGAGCCAATTCTTTTGCAACTCATCGCCCAAATTTGCAAATGCCAATACATAATTTGCTTGTTAAATACAAGGTAACTGCGGTATTTCACGGACATGATCATTTATACGCACGACAATTTCTTGACGGAATTGTTTATCAAGAGGTTCCGCAACCTTCAGCAATAAATTATTCAAACTATAAATCTATTGCAAGTAGTTACAATTATTTATCTGGAACCATCTTAGGCAGTTCGGGCCACCTGCGACTAACTGTCAGCCCAGGAGGAGTTAAATCCCAATACATTCATTCATGGTTGCCTAAAGATACAAGTCCCTCTAGGACTAATGGTGAGATTGCAGACGAATGGAATATAAGTTCGCCTTAGTGGCTTCATAAAAATTGTTAACCGCATTCTGATAATGTGTACAGCGACACAGGAGTCATCATCATGTTTCAATGGTTAATGAATTCAAATTTAACCTGTTTTTTGCTGGCTCTTATCTTAAGCATTGGTCAGGCAATCGCAGCAGATTCATACAACCCGATTGAATAATCAGTTGACACTCCCAATGGTTACCGTGGGTTCTACGGTTTACACAAATGCGATCGTGACTGTTGCGGAAGTGTTATCCGTGGGTAGCTATTCTCCAACTTCCACAGAAGACAATTACAACAATACATTGAATCAATTGTCCATTCCCATCGTTAGTGTGGGCTCTAATCTTTACTACAACGTAATTTGCACAGTTGGTAAAGTTGTTTCCATTGGATCGTCCTATCCATGGGTTAACACTAATTTGTTCAATACCCCTGCGACCTTTAGCAATGTAATTAATTCCAAATTCAAACTAACCTCATCTTTGGTTCAAGCTTTTACTTTGAACAATCGCTCTCGCTATCTCATCGCCGATACAATTACACCTAGTAATACATCTAATTTTTTATCACTTTCGTCAGCTCCAATTAGTAAAGACGAATCTTTTGGTACGAATCAAGGTTATTCTTTGATCAGTTCGAATTTGACAACTTCATCTTCAACTCAAAATTATTTGTACTCAATTTTCCAAGCTGTGAGCTCAGCAGACGGAAATTTTCGGTTTGACTCACACATGAATCCTAATGATTCAATGGATTACGACTCAAGCAACAATACTCTGCTTTTTACAAATAACTTTGGTTTGACCAGCTCGAAGTTTAACGGTTACATCACTTTTTCCTATGATCCCTTTACACATTTGGTTCAGTCAAGAAACAGATTCATCCATAGCTTAAACAGTTCACCAGTTTCATCCCTAGCGCAAACTTCTTATACCGAAGTCTATGTTGCAGATTCAAATTTCAAGGCAAGTAACTTTTATATTAAACAAAGTGGTGGAGTCTATTCCCTGGTTTCCTCTGCTTCGGACGCTACTCCTCTTTTTATTTTTAACGCTCCCTTTGACTTTGGAATTCCAAAGGACTTCAATCCCTCATCTACCGCATACGTTTCGAATTCTCCTGCTCCTTTTATTGTCAAGATCAATTCTTCAATCCTTGAATCTAAGTCTGCGCCTCAGTCGGTTTACAACACATTGCGATCGATTTATAAAAATCAGGTTAGCGTTGTAGGCAATGACTCTGGAACGAAGTTCTATGCTGACAGCATGCTGAATACAATTATTGATACAGCGAAATCTAATAATTTTAGTTTACGCTATAACCCATTAATTTATAGGGCTTATAGAGATGCAACATTGTCCTACACATTGGTAAGTGATGATGTAGCAGACGGAGTACCTGGTCAACGCTTGGTGCCATATGTTTATTTCACTAACGAAGCGGACTCTTCAGGACAGTATCACCCCATGATGGTCATTGTTCATTACGGAAATCAAGCTTCACC
>DAIQPR010000119.1:0-7734 GCA_036787315.1 Polynucleobacter sp.
ATTATCAACCTACTGTTACTTTATTCCAGAAACAGGGTTTCAGTTTTTGAATCATCCCAAGTGGGCATCTTGGTTATTCGGTATTTTTATATTTTTGTTGCCGGTCATTATTTTTTTAAGTTACCAATTTTTTAAAGTAACTAAATCGTATGCCGACTCCCAAGAAAGCATATTTTCCATGATGCAGATAAATCAACATACTCATAAAATGAGTTCAGCTAAATCAGCATTTTTAGCAACGATTAGCCATGAAATTCGTAATCCATTACAAGCAATAATCGGTACACATGAGTTACTTTTAAGTGATTCATTAATGAGTAGAGAAAGTAAATCTTTAGTAAAAAATGCCTATCAAACATCTAAATCACTTTTAAGTATTCTTAATCAAGTATTAGATCTCAGCAAAATCGAATCTGGAAAAGTAGATCTAACACACGAACCAACCTCTATAAAATCATTACTTAGCGATTTAATCGAATCATTTCAAGTCTTGTGTCAACATAAAGCAAATCACATTAATTTGCATCTTGATAAAGTATTAGCTCATAGTCTAATGATTGACAGAACGCGCCTTCAACAAGTTCTATCTAATCTAATTAGTAACTCAATCAAGTTCACCCAAAATGGTCAAATCTTTATCATCATTAATGTCTTAAACGATACCCATGCAGAGCAAATTTTACAATTTCAAATCATTGATACAGGTTGTGGGATACCAGAAAAAGATCTTGATCGAATCATTGAGCCATATGAACGTTCGGCTTCGTTTCAGAATCAACAAATACCCGGCACTGGACTAGGTTTGTCAATTACGAACGCATTACTGGGTTCCATGGACAGTCAACTCCATCTTGAGAGCAAACCTAATCTTGGAACATCAGCATCGTTTAAGGTAAGGTTTAAACGCTCTTCCTCCCTTCCTAAATCTTTATTAACAGATTTATCAACGATCAATCATGTTAATTTTAAAAAATCCTTTTCGGGGAAAACAGCTTTAATCGTTGATGATTATCCCGCTTGTAGGGAAGTTATTTGTAAGCAATTAACCCATTTAGGTTTTGAATGCTTTCAATCTGAAAACGCAATCGATGGTTTGAACTTTTTAAGTTCTAAGCAAGTTGATTTAGTTGTAAGCGATGAGTTCATGCCTAATATATCTGGGAGAGAATTCGCTAAAGCTCTCAAGCAAAAATACCCCAAAACTAAAATCATTATTCTTACAGGAGACACTCAGTTTGAAGAAAAGTTGAACCAAGATGATATTGAACTCGTTAGCGCTTTTTTCATAAAACCTATTGAACTCAATGCACTATTCAAATGCTTAAATATACTTTTTAAGAAAAATGACTTACGTTGGGACTTTAATCGTTTGCTAGATTTTACAAACCAAGATTTAAGCTCTGCTAGGGATGTTTTAAGATCTATTATTTCTACACAAGAAGAAATAGTAGAACTTTTAGAAAAAACTCCAAAACCTTTTGAACCAATCCTAATATCATCGCTTTGTCATAAAACTTTGGGGGGCGCAAAATTAGTCAATGCAAGAATTCTGATGAACTACTGCCTCGAATTTAGAGACTCAAACACCGAAAATCAAACTATCTTAATAAATCTCATTCAAGAAGAAATCTTGTTGCTAAATCAACAAATGCAAAATTTTCTGAATACAAAAAATTCAGATATTATTTAAGTCTAATCTTATAAAAATATACAAGGAGATCATATGTCCCAAAAAATAATGTTAATTAATGGGGGAAGCAGAGGAATTGGTGCTGAAATAGCTAAGGAAGCTCATAGTAAAGGCTACTTTGTTGTTGTGAACTACACAAATAGCGCAAAAGAAGCAAACGAACTAGTAGCTAGTATTCAAAAAAATAATGGCAAAGCCATTGCTATTCAAGCTGATTGCTCTAAAGAATCTGAAATTGTTAGACTATTTCAAGAGGTAGATAAGCTTGGTACTCTTGACTCATTAATAGCAAATGCTGGAATTATTGGTGGTCAAAACCCGATTACTGAAACTACCGAACAGCAATTAAAAGAATTATTTGATATTAATGTTATTGGTCTCATTCTCTGTGTAAGAGAAGCAGTAAAAAGAATGTCTACTGCTTTAGGCGGTTCTGGTGGAAATATTGTTTTAATGTCTTCAGTTGCAGCAAGAACCGGCGGCATCGCTCAAGAAATTCACTACGCATCTTCTAAAGCTGCTGTTGATGGGTTTTGTCTTGGACTAGCAAAGGAAGTTGGCAACGTTGGCATTAAAGTCAATGCGGTTCGACCAGGCTTAATCGGAACTTCTATCCATGATGTTCACGGCGGTATGGAAGTCATTCAAAAATGGGCTGCCGGAGTTCCACTCGGTAGAGTTGGAACCCCTCAAGAAGTTGCAAAAACAGTCGTGTGGTTATGCTCTGAGGATTCAAGCTACATCCACGGAGCACTAATTGATGTATCTGGTGGGCGTTAAAAACTTCCAGGATAAAGGATGTCTCGACTTAAATGTCGAACATCTTTTATTCCACAAAATGCCATAGTTAAATCTAGTTCTTTAGCAATAATTTCTAAAGACTTAGTAACCCCCTCTTGACCCATAGCTCCAAGTCCATAAATATATGAGCGCCCAATCATAGTTCCTGTTGCCCCAAGCGCTAAAGCCTTAACTACATCTTGACCAGATCGAATGCCGCTGTCCAACCAAATTTCAACTTGAGAGCCAACTGCGTCCACAATTGCAGATAAAGCTTCAATGGTTGACGGAGCCCCATCTAATTGTCTTCCGCCATGATTGGATACTATGATTGCATCTGCACCCACTGCTACGGCTAATTTCGCATCCTCAGGGTCAAGAATTCCTTTCAAAATCAATTTCCCACCCCATTGCTTTTTAATTTGAGCTACTTCATTCCAATCTAAACTAGGATCAAACTGACTTGCTGTCCATGCACTCAGAGAGCTCATGTCATCAACGCCCTCAACGTGTCCAACAATATTTCCAAATTGCCTATTTTGAGTTGCTAACATTCCCATGCACCATCTAGGCTTAGCCAATAAATTAATTAAATTACTAAGAGTAGGCTTGGGAGGAGCGGAAAGCCCATTCTTTAAATCTTTATGTCTTTGTCCTAAAATTTGTAAATCGAGAGTAAGCACTAAAGCTGAGCAATTCGCTGCCTTAGCTCTCTCTATTAAGCTTTGCACAAAACGTTTATCACGCATTACATATAACTGAAACCAAAAAGGGTGATTTGTTTTTTTTGCAATCTCTTCCATTGAGCAAATAGACATAGTAGACAAACAATATGGAACTCCAAATTCTTTAGCAGCCCTGGCTGCTAAAATTTCACCATCAGCATATTGCATGCCAGTCATACCAACAGGCGCTAAAGCAACCGGCATACTCACGGTATTCCCTAGCATCTTAGATGCAATACTGCGATTATCGATGTTAACTGCTACACGTTGTCTAAACTTTATTTTAGAAAATTCTGACTCATTAGCTCGATATGTGCTCTCAGTCCAAGATCCAGAGTCGGCATAATCGTAAAACATTTTTGGAGCGCGCTTTTGATGTAGAACACGCAAATCTTCTATATTAGTTATAACTGTCAAAATTGTCCCCTCAGAAAATCAAGATTAAATTGCTATCAAATTATTTTAATCTATTGCTTCATTTACTTGATCTTTAAAAGACTTTCCTGGTATGAAGCGCACTCCAACTGATGAGGCAATTTCAATTGATTCACCTGTTTTAGGATTTCTTCCGATCCTTGCATTTCTAGATTTAACCGTAAAAGTACCAAATCCTGATAACTGCACAGACCCATGATTACTTATTTGGCTTTCAATAATTTTTAAAATTGCTTCGAGTACTTCCTCTCCCTTCGCTAAAGGAATGTCAGCGCCAATTGCAATTGCCTCTGAAAGTTCGTGTTTATTCATGATTTTTTCTTATTTTTTACGTGAGTTTTCATGCTATCAAATTTTTATATCCCTCATAAGTACTTTTTTGTATTTTCTAATAAGAAATTCTATTAAAGTCACTTAAACTAGAGTTTGTTTAATAGCTTTGAATGATCCAATGCCTCGTATTTATTTATTTATTTTTTGTTTTTCGTTTTTAATTGCCCATCCATCAAGCGTTTTAGCAAAGGATAAACTCCCTAAGATTGTTAAAAAAGCAATTCAAAGCACAAAAATTCCTGCTAATTCAATTGGCTTTAATGTAATTTCAGTTAGTAAGAATGCAAATTCTAATTTTCAGTTTGGTTGGAATGCGTCTAATCCAATGAACCCTGCATCAACCATGAAAGTATTGACTACTGCAGCAGGTTTGGACATTTTGGGGCCTCAATACAAATGGAAAACAAATATTTATACAAATGGTACGTTAATTGATGAGACTCTTAACGGTGATTTGATATTTCAAGGTTTTGGTGATCCCAAATTAGTTCCAGAACAAATGTCCCAAATCGTTACAGCATTGAGACAACTTGGTATAAAAAATATTCAAGGAAATCTTATTTTTGATCGAACTGCTTATGCGCCGTCAGTTCGTCAAACAGCACCAAACGATGGTGAAACAACAAGAACCTATAACGTTGTTCCAGACCCATTATTGTTCTCATTTCAAACTCTATCATTTCAAATAAATACCATTAACTCTGAAGTGGAAATCTCCTACACCCCAAAGCTTGAAGGTCTTCATGTAATCAATAAGATTGATTTAACAAATACTGCTTGTGGTGATTGGGCTAAAGATTTAAAAATCAATATCGCTAAAATTTCAGACAATGAATGGAATGCAAGTTTTATTGGCAAACTATCAAAAAATTGTGGTGAAATTCTTTGGAATACTGTTGCATTAGAACCAAATGATTTTCTCAAGCTAGGCTTCTTAGCTGGCTGGGAAGAAGTTGGCGGAGGATGGAAAAAAACTATCCAAGCATATGAAGGTGTGACACCATCCAATGCAAAATTATTAATTTCCTATCAAGGAACTCTTTTAAGTGATGCTATCAAAGATATAAATAAATATTCTAATAATGTCATGGCAAGGCAGCTTTTCTTAACGCTGGGTCTAGAAAAAAATGGTAAATCGACGAGCACCGGTGATAGCACTCATGTCATCAAAGACTGGCTAAAAAAGTCTAATTTAAATTTTCCTGAATTAGTACTTGAAAATGGATCAGGGTTGTCCAATATTGAACGAATTTCGCCCGATAGCATGACGCGCTTATTAAATAATATTATTTACACGAAAAAAAATGATGTTTGGGTAAATTCCTTACCCGTTGCTGGAGTTGATGGGACAATGAAAAATAGATTAAGCAGTTTATTAAAAAAGATATGGTCTCCTAGCAATGCCTCTTCTGGCTTTATAGCTGATCAAACTTTACCTGTAGCTCTTCAAAAGACAGGTGCTTATATGAAAACTGGAACTCTACAAAATGTAAGGGCGATTGCTGGATATGTCGTCAGTAAATCCGGCCGAGTATATGCTGTTTCTTCAATGGTTAATCATCCAAATGCGAGCGCTGGAGGATCCTTAATCAATGACGCTATCATTAGTTGGGTGATTAATGATTGCCCTAATGATTGATGTTACCAGATCCGTATGAAGATCGATTTAGTCGATCAATAATTCCAACCCATTCTGGGCCATTTGGTATTTGATCAAAGATAATTTTTTTGTAATTTTTTTTATCTAATTCACGAAGCAACTCATACATCAATTTTGCTAACATATCTGATACCAAGGGAATTTTTACCCAATCAACCAACTTTTGAGGCCATTGAATTTTAAGATCGTCAATATCCATGAAAGTGACGACACAGATTTTTTCTTGGCTAAAATCATCATCTTTCAAATCTTTTACGCTTTGGATGATGAGCTGTGTTCTTGGTGCGTAATGACCTAAATGACCTCCAGAGTGTCTGATGGATTCATCACGACTACCTAAGCTCTTTAAACCCAAGCACGCACAAACATCATTTTCTAAGATCATTCCCGGTCGCAAAATTACAGGGCCAAGTTCATCTAATCTAGTCAAATCAAGGATCGTAGACTCTATTCCAACCTCACATGGACCACCATCTAAAATCATCATTTCTATATCAGACTTAACAGAATAAAACTCTTCATATACATGCTGAGCTGTAGTTGGTGATATGTGCCCAAACCTATTTGCTGAAGGAGCAACAAGTCCATTTTTGAAATATTGAAGGATCTTAATAGTCCATGGATGCTTTGGTGCCCTTACAGCAACAGTATTCTGGCCACCAGTTATTTTTGAAGAGACATTTTTTGCTTTTTTTAGTATTAAGGTTAATGGCCCAGGCCAGAACTTTGTAGCTAATGCAATTGCTTCAGGTGGGACATCATTGGACCAACTCGATAAACTTTTTTCCCAAAAATTTTCTTCTGTTTCTTCAGGCCTAGGGGAAGCTATATGAACAATTAAAGGGTGATTATTGGGACGATTCTTTAGCTGAAAAATTTTATCAATTGCATTTTCATCACACGCATTTGCAGCTAATCCATATACCGTCTCTGTTGGAATTGCTACTAAATTTCCTTCGAGCAAGTATTTAACAATAGAACTTATTTGTATATTAGAAGGTAAATAAATTTTAGGGTTCAAAGCTTATTTACTTTCTACTTTGATACCCAATATGTCCATTGCTTTTTGAGCATCTTTTAGAGCAGCATCTACTGAATCAGCTAAAAAATTGATATGGCCCATCTTTCTTCCAACTTTAGGAGTGCTCTTGCCGTATAAATGTAAACGTGCTGAGGGCATACTTAAAATATCACTCCAAGGCGGTGAATGACTATTCGAAAGTTCAGAACCTTGAAACCAAACATCTCCTAAAATATTCAGCATGACAACGGAACTTATAAGCTTAGAATCGCCTAAAGGTAACCTTGCTAATGCTCTGACTTGCTGCTCAAACTGACTTGTAGTACATGAGTCTAGAGAGTGGTGTCCGGAATTATGAGGTCTAGGCGCTATTTCATTAACAACTAATTTTCCGTCTTTCAAAACAAAAAACTCAATACACAACACTCCAACATATTTCAATTGTCTAATAATAGTATTTGCTGCTTGTTGAATTTTTGATTCAATTTCGGGGTTAATTGAAGGTGCTGGCACAAGGCTTAAGTGCAAGATTCCATTCTCGTGTATATTTTGTGCGATCGGCAATAAGTGCACCGAATCATCATATCCCCTTGTGATCAAAGCTGATAACTCAAAGGATAAATCTAACTTTTTTTCTAATACACATGGTACTTTTCCAAAAGATTGCCAAGCACTTTCTAAATCTTGAGGATTACCAACTTTTTGTTGACCCTTGCCATCGTAGCCAAGCTGAGCAGTTTTTAATATCCCAGGAAATAAGCTAGTAGGCACATTTTTTAAATCTTCTTCTTTTTGAATCACAACATAATCTACTGGACCTATACCCATTAGATTTTGACATTGTTTTAAAAAATCTTTTTCCTTAATACGATTTTGCGCTATAGAAACAGGGTAACTTTGAGGTGCTAAAAAAACACCTTGCTCAATAAGAAAATCAATCGTTTTGGCTGGTACATTTTCAAATTCTGTACTGATGGCTGGACATACTCCAGCCATTTCTAATAAAGCTTCTTGATTTTCATATTCGGCTTGAATATGCTTTTGAGCAATTTGTCCTGCAGGGCTATTGGGATCTGGATCCAATACACAA
>DAIQPR010000120.1:0-7709 GCA_036787315.1 Polynucleobacter sp.
CGCTAGTCTTAAATAAAGAACCAAGTTTTTCTGCAAAGGTTGAAGAATTAAATATTGAAAGCTTGCCCCATACAGACACAGAAGTAGATGTGGAATATTCAACATTAAATTTTAAAGATGGTTTAGCTATAACAAATAAGGGACCTGTAGTTCGACTTTGGCCTATGGTTGCTGGTATTGATGGGGCGGGAAAGATTGCTCATAGCGAAAACTCTGAATGGAAGAAGGGCGACCTTTTTATTCATAATGGTTGGGGTGTAGGAGAAACTCATTGGGGGTGTTTATCTCAAAAGGCTCATTTAAAAAGTGAATGGCTGGTTAAATTACCAACTGCCTTTACTCCTAAGCATGCAATGGGCATTGGAACTGCAGGTTACACAGCGATGTTATGTATTAATGCCATAGAAAATGCTGGAGTTAAACCAGAAAGTGGAGAAGTTCTTGTCACTGGATCTACCGGTGGCGTTGGAAGTGTAGCTATTGCAGTTTTGGCTCAACTTGGTTTTCAGGTTGTTGCTGTCACAGGTAAAGTAAGTGAAGAGACATATTTGAAGTCTTTGGGAGCATCTAGAGTTATCGATCGCAAAGAGTTTGCTGAGCCTGGAAAACCATTACAAAAAGAAAAGTGGGCTGCAGCAATTGATACTGCTGGATCTCATACTTTGGTAAATATTTGTGCTCAGATGCAATATGGTGCTCCAGTTGCTGCTTGTGGTTTGGCACAAGGTGCTGATCTTGCTTTAACTGTGATGCCGTTTATTTTGCGAGGAGTGCAACTCATCGGTATTGATTCTGTGATGGCGCCAATGTCAAAAAGACAATATGCTTGGGATAGATTGGCTAAAGATTTAAATATTCAGAAGTTGGAAAGCATGATTCAAGAGATTACGCTTGAACAAGTTCCTGAGTATGCACAAGCCCTAATGGCAGGTCAAGTTTCAGGACGAATTGTTGTCAAACTTTAGTGTGCTTTGTCTAGAATCAGAAGTGTGATCCCTAGGTTGTTATAAATATCTTTAGTCAGATGTTTCTTGATAGCTGGATAGGATTTCGTTAACTCTTGAAAAGAGAGGGATTGAGGTCCTAGGCTTTCACCAAAATAGACGTCTAGAACATATTCTCGCCATAACCCATATTCCATAGCATTTCGGAACTCTTGACGAATTTTTCCGCCTTTACCAGACGAGCCATGTCCGTGAATCACTTTTACGGCACGAAGACCTTTACTTCTGAGTTTGTCAATTTGTATATGGAATCGTTCAAGTGCCTCGTCTATACTAGGCATATTCATTTCTAGATTGATTGTTTGGATTTGCCACTTGGCGTTGGCTTCTATTAGAGTAGAAGTTGAGCCACAAAATGGACACTCAGAAGCTAATAAGCTCCTATTGTTTCCACAATCAGCACAAATAGCAACAGGGCTTCTCATAATTCAAAAAATATCAATCAAAATATGTAAAAATAGTGCTCAGTATATTTAATGCACTAACATAGGGGAAGTATATGTTTATCAATAAGAAATTCTTATCTTTGTCCATAGTAACACTGTTGGTAGCGTGTTCGAACATGGGTTCTCAATACGTGCCTGTTGTTGATAAAAAAGGTATTGATGAAAATAAGTATCAACAGGATTTAGCGGAATGTCAAAACCTCTCTACTGAAACAGAAGCTTCTGGAGCTAGTGGGGCTAAAAAAGCTGCTGGTGGAGCAGCTGTCGGTGCTCTATTAGGTTTAGTTGGGGGTGGAAACAGCACGAATATAGCTCAGGCAGCTGGAATAGGTGGTTTTATTGGTGGAGCATCCGGCCTTTATTCTGGTAATTCTGAAAAGCAAAATATCATTCGTCGCTGTTTATCTGGTAGAGGATATAAAGTTCTCAATTAATCTATATTCGCTTTGATATTCAATTCTTATCTATCTAAGATATCGATTATTTTTGGCGTTTGTTTTTATGCATCAGGCTGTGCTCTTCCATTTGCGGGTTCAGCCTTTTCTGTTGTTTCATCCGCCTCATTTGTTGAATCCACTGCGATTAATGGGGCTAGTTATGTAACTACTGGTAAAGGCGTCTCAGAACATGTAATGTCTGGTATGGCAGATCAGGACTGTAAACTTTTTAATGTCATTGATGGGAAGCAAGTCTGTCAAGACTATCAATTAGACAAAATTCCTCAAAAAGATTTAACTACAAGATATTACATAAAACCTCCTCAATCCGTTGAGGAGGTTATTCAGTTAAATACAAAATGACAAAACTAACGGTAAGAATCTAACCACTTCAAGCCTTCAGAAGTACCTTTCAGAGGCTTATATTCACATCCTACAATACCATCGTAAGGCAGCGTATCTAAAAGATTTAAGAGGTATTGATAATTTACTTCACCAAGATTTGGTTCATTGCGATGGGGTACACCAGCAATTTGAATATGTCCGATGTAGGGTAGATTTTTGATCAGGTGATGTTCCAGATTACCTTCCATGATTTGCGCATGGAAAAAATCCATCATGAGTTTTACATTCGGGAGTAGAAGTTCCTGAATGACTTGAACTGCCTGAGATTGATAGTTAATAAAATAATTTGGCATGCTAGTCGTATTGATTGGTTCAATAAGAACATCAATATTAAAAGGCTCACAAGCTAAGGCAGCAAATTCGATGCGTTTTAAATAGGTGGGTAATAAATCTTGGAATGTTTGCCCATCAGGAATAATTCCGGCCATCACATGTAAATTGGGGCAATCCATTGCCTGTGCATATTCGATTGCCAGTGAGATTCCATCTTCAAATTCTTTTTGACGATCAGTCAAAACTGCGATGCCTCTTTCCCCAGCTTGGAAATCACCTGGAGGAGAATTAAATAGTTGTAATTTGAGTCCATGAGTGGTCAATTGATCAACTATAGATTGAGCAGGGTATGTATAAGGAAATAAGAATTCCACATATTCAAAACCGTCTGCAGCAACCAAGCCAAAACGATCAATAAAATCAACCTCTTGGTACATCATGGAGAGATTCGCTGAAAAATTAGGCATTTTGATTTTCTTTAAAGGAATTAATTTTTGTCTTTGTGTTTAGCCTGTGCTCTAAACTCCCAAGGTGGGATAGGGTTTTCTTGGATCCATAATCCTCTTTTATTTTGGCGAGCTATTTGTTCAGCTTTTGCGTAGCGTTCAGCTTCTTCGGCTGGTTGATTATGAGCATATTTTTTAAAGTGCCAAGCAACTCCTTGAAGAATTAAATACTCATTAATATCTTCATCTCCAATTTTCACAATACCTAAAATTCTACCAAAGACGTCTTTATCTCTTGTTTCTATTTTTACGTTTTGAGAGAAAACTTTTTCGCTTAATGTTCTTTTAGCGCGATTACCGAAAGATTGGGAACTTTCAGGGCAATCAATACCAGCTAAGCGAACTTTGAATTGTTGATGATTAGCATCTAAAACTGTGAGGGTATCTCCATCTGAGATACCGATAACCTTGCCGGCTATTTCACCTGTAGATTTTGTTTTTGCATATGAACAGACAAATGATGAGCTTAAAATGCCAATGAAAAAAATTACCAGAATTTTTTTGAATAGAGTCATGATTTCCTCAGTTAGCTAGAGTCTGATTACTGTTTAAACAACATGTTCAACACAAATCACAAATTCATTCTAACTGATTTTAGTTACATTGATTCATTCAATATATTTTCATAATCTTCAACAGAAGCAAGTCTAGGATTCATGAGGTGGCAATGATCTTTAAGAGCGCCATCAATGATTTTAGGGAACATTTCTTGCTGAACTCCTAATTCTTTCAAACCGGATGGAAGCCCTAATTTTTTATTCATTTCAAGCAGTGCAGGGATGATATCCGATGCACTTTTTAGTCCAATGGCTCTTGCCATTCTAAAAATTCGATTATCTTTGATTACACTTGATGCTTCTTGGTTAAATTTCACTACGCTTGGTAAAAAAATCGCATTCAGTGTTCCATGGTGGAGTTTAGGGTTAATTCCACCAAGACTATGGCTCAAGCTATGAACACAACCAAGTCCTTTTTGAAAAGCCATTGCTCCTTGCATTGAAGCTGACATCATATTCAAACGAGCATCTTGATCTTGTCCATTTGAGCACGCCTTTTCAATGTTAGCCCAAGCTCTTTCTAAGCCATCCAAAGCAATTCCATCAGCGGGAGGATTAAATGGCGAGGCCATAAATGTTTCCATACAATGCGCAATTGCATCCATACCAGTAGCTGCAGTTAGGAGAGGAGGGAGTCCTAAAGTTAATAAAGGATCGCAAATAGCAGACTTGGGCATCAAAAACCAAGAATGTAGTCCAACTTTTCTACCATCATCCAAGATAACGATTGCGCCTCTGGCAACTTCACTGCCTGTCCCACTTGTGGTCGGAATAGCAATCAATGGTGCAACTTTCTCTGTGATTTTTGGTGAACCACCTTCAATAGTTGCGTATGTTTTCAGGTTACCTGGGTGGGTACTAAGAATTGCAACAGCTTTTGCACAATCCATGGAGGATCCACCACCGATAGCGATTAAACCATCGCACTCATGCTTTTTGTATAGCTCTGCAGCTTCTCTGGCAGCAGCCTCTGTTGGATTAGAGGGTGTTTGATCAAAAATAAAGTGATTTTGATTTTTAAGCAGAGATGTTGCTTTATGCAAAATTCCAGATTTTAAGATTCCTTGATCTGAAATAAATAATGGGCGATGGATACCGATTCGTTCACATTCACTTGGAAGTTTTTCTAATGCTCCAAATTCGATATGGATTTGGGTTAAGTAATGAATAATTGACATAGTATTTTTTATTAATAATGGTTAATTTGTCACACATTATGCATAAGATATGCACATTAAATAAGATAGCTGACTTATTCTAACAAGTTTTAATTTTCTTCAGATTTTAAATTTTTTATACTTTTTGTAATATGCAATACATAGATATTGAAGCGTATATTATTGGTGAGAATTTTAAATTCGAGCGTGAATTAAAGGGTTATTCACGCGCTCAATTAGCACAAAAAGTATGTTGTTCAGTACAGCAAATTCAACAAATTGAAGATGGTGGAAAGTTTTATTTTTATACTGAAGCTCAAAAGTTAAAAACTAAAAAATTAGCTCAATTTTTAGAAATGAGCGAAGAAAAAGCTTTCTTAGGAATTGCACCTGAGATTAAAAATGATTTAAAGGTAGGAAATTTACCAATATCTGAAAAGCCTGCTTTTCAAGGTATTTCTCTTGGTGGTAAGCTTGGATTTGGGGTGTTGTCTATTTTGATATTGGGTTTTGGTATGTATGAATTGGGTATGCCAGACAAAAATTTATATGAATCAACATCCGTAAAATCAAGTCAATTGGCAAACTTAGTAATTAGTGAGCAAATTATCAAAAGTGATCAAGATTCAATTGTTCAAGAAACTCAAAATCCAGAGAGCGATCCTTGCAAAATTCAAGTAAGTTCTAGTACCACTTTTAAGTCGGATAAGCCAAGTATGGCGGGTAATTTTGTAGTGTTGCAGAGCAGTTCACCCCATAAGATTTGTTTAGTGGATGGTAAGGGTGTAAAGCAAGTTGTCGAAATATTGCCCGGCACTAGAAAGCTTGTTGGTGGCGAAGGTCCTTTTCAATTAATTGGAAATCAACTAAATGACATTGAAATTTACTATCAAGGGTCTAAGGTTGCGAGTGTTGATCAAGGTTTGCAACAGATTGAGTTAAAAGAAATTCCATTTCAAAATGGCATTGAAACAATTAAGACATTGGTGGTAAGTCAAAATGTGGAAAATATGAATGGTTCTTCTCAAGAAAATACCAACTTATCCATAGTGAAAAATACAGTAAATAATGAAAATACCTTTATTTCGACTGTCACATCCGAAGTAAAGTCAAACGCAAATATCTCTCCTACATCAGACGAATAAAGCCGTTGGTTTGACGTAGTTACTTTTCATTTGGTTTATTATCATGGATGAAATTCTAACTATTTTAAAAAGGTGAAAATTATGAATTATGTTTTTGCTCCGGAGCAAATCCCTAGCGTCCCAGTAAGAGGGGCAGATTTACATTATGCGGTTTCTAGAATTTTTTGTGTAGGCAGAAATTATGCTGCTCATGCAAGAGAAATGGGATTTGATCCAGATAGAGAGCCTCCTTTTTATTTTACAAAAGCTGCGAATTCTATTGTTATGTCTGGCGCTACCATTCCTTATTCCTTGGGTACAAAAAATCTACACTATGAGATGGAGTTAGTTATCGCAATTAGCAAACCTGCTTTTAGAGTATCTGTTGAAAACGCCCAAGATCATATTTATGGATATGCGTGTGGACTTGATATGACTAGAAGAGATCTACAAATCAAAAGCAGAGAAATTGGTCGTCCATGGGACTTTGGTAAGGCTTTTGAAAACTCTGCAATTATCACTCCTTTAGTACCTAAATCAGAAATTGGTGAGTTAAACAGTGGCAATATTGATCTTCAAGTCAATGGTGTAACAAAGCAGAAAGCTGATTTGAAGGACATGATTTGGAGCGTTTCTGAAATTATTTCTAACCTTTCTGAATACTATCATTTGAATGTTGGAGATTTAATCTACACAGGTACACCTGAGGGTGTTGGTCCAGTTGTGACTGGGGATCATCTCGTAGGTAATATTGATAAGCTCGGAACACTTGAATTATTCATAGGTCCTGCTGAATAAATCATCGACCTCATGATTAATAAAATAGTTGATAATTTATCCGATGCCTTTACCGGGTTAAAGGATGGGGCAACCATCATGATTGGTGGTTTTGGTGGCTCTGGAATACCACATGAGTTGATTGATTGTTTGGTAGAGCAGGATGCTAAAGATCTGGTCATTATTACTAACAATGCTGGTAGCGGGGAAACGGGTATTGCTGCTCTATTAAAAGCGCGTCGTGTTAGAAAAATTGTTTGCTCCTATCCTCGCATGGCGGACTCTCATCATTTTGAAACCCTGTATCGCTCTGGGCAAATTGAGCTTGAGCTTGTTCCCCAAGGTAATCTTGCAGAAAGAATCCGTGCGCAAGGAGCAGGTTTAGGGGGATTTTTTACTCAAACGGCTTACGGAACATTGTTAGCTGAAGGTAAAGAAACCAGAGTTATCAATGGTAAAAATTACGTATTTGAGACACCACTTGCCGCAGACTTTGCATTGATTCGTGCATTAAAGGCTGATCGTTACGGAAATTTAATTTATCGTAAAGCAGGTAGAAATTTTGGACCCGTCATGGCTATGGCTGCTGATACAACAATTGCTCAAGTGAGTGAGATTGTTGAATTGGGAGAGATTGATCCTGAAGTTGTGGTTACGCCTGGTATTTTTGTGAAGCATGTTGCTCTCGTAAAGGACAGATCATGAATGACAATGTTCTAAAACCTATTACTAGAAATGAAATTGCCCAAAAAATTGCGCAATCTATTGAAGAAGGGGCTTATGTCAATTTAGGAATTGGTATGCCAACTTTAGTGGCAAATTATCTTCCTAAAGATAAAGAAATTTTCTTGCATTCAGAGAATGGCATTTTAGGTATGGGGCCAGCTCCTAAAAAGGGACAAGAGGATTGGGATTTGATTAATGCTGGAAAACAACCTGTCACTATTTTGCCTGGTGGAGCATTTTTTCATCAATCAGATTCCTTTGCCATGATGCGTGGTGGTCACATTGATATCAGTGTTT
>DAIQPR010000121.1:0-7580 GCA_036787315.1 Polynucleobacter sp.
TGGCGCAGTGACACAAGGGCTGGCTATTAAGCTAGACAATGCGCCGAGTATTAAACCCCCAAATAGACTTCCCCCTTGATGCTTACTCATCCACTCATGAACCATTTGGTTCCACGCATGCGGTAAGCGCAATTCAAATAGACCTAACAAGCTTGCTGAAAGAATCAACATTAATACTCCGAAGCAAATGACAACAATCGGACTTTGTAAATATGCTGAAACACCAGCACCAAACCAAGCTGTTGCCATTCCGGCCAAACTAAATGCAATCGCCATACCAAGGATGTAAGCACTTGCAATAGTTATTGATTTGGTTTTAGAGTTCTTTTGGTCTTCATTAAGCCCAAAAAGAATGCTTGAAAGTATTGGAAGCATAGGTAACATGCATGGCGTAAAAGCCAAGCCAAGTCCTAATAGAAAAAATATACCTAATAAGATAGGCGTAGAAGTTTTTTCAAGTAATCTATTTAGTGCATTTAAATCATCTCTAGAATCCCACCAAGATACGTTATCTGAACCTCTCTCTTGGTTCAGCTCTTCTATAGAGCCTACTGACATAACAGGCACATCATATTGAACAATTTGTATGTACCTCGTCATTGGCGGGTAGCAAATCCCCTTTTCAGCACACCCTTGAACTTGTACTTCTAAATTGAGTGGTGTTTGTTTGGGTAATTGATTTGCTAAATAAAGTATTTGAGCTTCACCTTTATATGTTCTAACGATTTTTTGAAAGTTCTCATCATACTTTTCTATAGCTTTGGGTAATTCTTTGGGCTCAAGAATAATTACTTTTTCTTCAATTTTTGTTTGAGCATGTATCGATTCCTGATACATGTAATAGCCTGGTGCAGCCTTAAAGGAAAGTGTAAGCCCTTCCTGGCTAAGAATTGCACTTATCTGAAACGCTTCCTCTGGTCTCAGAAATTCTTTTGCATTACTGTTGAGGTGCATACTAGCAATCAACAGTATCGCTAAGAGCTTTAACATTTTTTTAAGCATGTGTTGATTGTCCTGACACACCAAGCTCACTGAGCATCCATAATAAATAAGATTTATCAATTTCTATGATTGGTGTTGCGATAATTTCTGGCAACTCATAAGGGTGAGATGCCTTAACGGTTTCTAATATACCTTGCCACTTAGCTTGGATAGTTTTAGCCTGCATGATTACTTCTTTACTATTTTCAAGCTTGTCTTTCCAAAGATATAAACTTTCTACAGGTGTCAATTGTGCACAGGCGATTAAATTTTTTTCAATTAATTGCTTAGCATGTTCACGTGCGATATCGTGATCTGGATAAGAAACTGTAACGATAATTGGCTGATGAATATTCATGTTGATAACCTGACAATTTGGTATTGTGGCAGAGTTTTTCATTCACCGCAGAATAAAAAAGCCAGGCTTATACATCCTGGCTTTTTTGTAAGTCAAAACTAGTTACTCAGCTTCTACAGCCTCAGAAGCATCCATCTCTGGACGATCAACAAGTTCTACAAGAGCCATAGGTGCGTTATCACCAACACGGAATCCAAACTTAAGGATTCTTGTGTAGCCACCTGGGCGAGTTGCATATCTTGGGCCTAATTCTGTAAAGAGTTTGGTAACCATGTCACGATCGCGTAGGCGATTAAATGCTAAACGACGATTTGCCAAGTTATCCTTTTTACCTAAAGTAATTAAAGGTTCGACAACGCGACGTAATTCCTTCGCTTTAGGCAATGTTGTTTTAATCAACTCATGTTGTAACAATGAGTTTGACATATTTCTCAACATCGCTAAACGATGTGATGATGTGCGGTTTAGTTTACGCAGTCCGTTTCCGTGACGCATGATACTTCCTTTCTATTATTTCTCAAGACCAGTTGGAGGCCAGCTTTCTAACTTCATTCCTAAAGTTAAACCGCGAGCAGCCAAAACGTCTTTAATTTCATTAAGGGATTTGCGACCAAGGTTAGGGGTCTTTAACAATTCATTTTCAGAACGTTGGATCAAATCGCCAATGTAATAAATGTTTTCTGCTTTCAAGCAATTTGCAGAACGAACAGTTAACTCTAAATCATCAACTGGACGTAACAACATAGGATCAACCATTGGTGATCTGCTGGACTGAACATCACCCATTACTTGATTATTTTCTAAAGCAGCAAATACTACTAATTGATCAACTAAGATACCAGCTGATTGACGGATAGCTTCTTCAGGAGTAATCACGCCATTTGTTTCAATCGTCATTACTAAGCGATCTAAGTCAGTACGTTGTTCAACACGAGCAGACTCAACTGCATAACTTACACGCTTAATCGGGCTAAATGAAGCATCTAAAACAATACGTCCAATTAATTTTGTGTTTTCATCAGCATAGTGACGAAGGTTACCAGGAACATATCCACGACCTTTTTCAATCTTGATTTGCATATCTAATTTGCCACCAGCAGATAAGTTTGCAATAACGTGATCAGGATTAATTAAAGTTACATCATGCGGTAAATCGATATCCGCAGCTGTAACTACACAAGGTCCTTCTTTACGAAGCATAACAGTAACTTCATCTCTAGACTCAAGCTTAAAAACAATACCTTTTAAGTTGAGTAATAGATTCACTACATCTTCTTGTACACCATCTAATGTTGAATACTCATGAACTACTCCACCGATACTTACTTCAGTTGGTGCAAAACCATTCATTGAAGATAAGAGTACACGGCGTAATGCGTTACCTAGAGTGTGGCCATAACCACGCTCAAAAGGTTCCATAACGACTTTAGCCTGATTAGGGCCAGTTGCTTCTACAGATATAATTTTGGGCTTCAGCAGTGTTGTTTGCATATATTTTCCTTAGGGATGCCTCAATTAACGCGAATAAAGTTCGACAATCAAGCTTTCGTTGATATCACCACTAATCTCATCACGGTCAGGAACCTTTTTGAAAGTTCCTTCCAATTTAGCAGCATCAACGCTTACCCAGCTTGCTGGGCCAATTTGTTGTGCCAATGTCAATGCTTCTTGAACACGAGCTTGCTTCTTTGCTTTTTCGTGGATTGCAATTATGTCACCTGGCTTAACTTGCATTGAAGGAATGTTAGCTACAGAACCATTCACAACAATAGCTTTGTGGGAGACTAACTGTCTAGCTTCAGAACGAGTTGATCCAAATCCCATGCGATAAACCACGTTATCTAAACGTGACTCAAGCAATGCTAATAAAGTTTCACCAGTATTACCCTTACGACGATCAGCTTCAGCGAAATAACGTCTAAATTGACGCTCTAGAATGCCGTACATTCTTTTAACTTTTTGCTTTTCACGTAATTGATTACCGTAGTCTGAAGTACGAGCTCCAGACGTACGACCGTGTTGTCCAGGTTTGCTGTCTAACTTGCATTTATCTGCAAGTGGGCGACGAGCGCTTTTTAAAAATAAGTCGGTACCTTCCCGACGTGATAGTTTAGCCTTAGGGCCTATATAACGTGCCACGTGTATTTCCTTTCTTTGCCGCTACTTTCGTAGTGGGTTAGTTCAAATATATTGATTTGAACGGTGGGCTTAGTTTAAAAAAATCGCCTTTAAACAATTAAATGCGACGACGCTTAGGAGGGCGACATCCATTATGAGGAACGGGTGTCACATCCTGAATTTCAGTAATCTTGATACCTAAACCGTTGAGTGCGCGCACTGCAGATTCACGGCCTGGTCCAGGACCTTTAATTTGAACTTCAAGATTCTTAATTCCACATTCAATAGCAGCTTTACCAGCTACTTCAGCCGCAACCTGCGCTGCAAATGGTGTAGATTTTCTTGAACCTTTAAAGCCTTGTCCACCAGATGTTGCCCAAGAAAGAGCATTACCTTGGCGATCAGTGATCGTTACAATCGTATTGTTGAATGAAGCATGCACGTGTGCAATGCCATCAGCAATATTCTTTTTAACCTTCTTACGAACTCTTGTAGCATTCGCTTGTTGTGGTTTTGCCATATCAGTTTCGCTTTCCTATTATTTCTTTAAAGCAACGCCTGCTTTACGCGGACCTTTGCGTGTGCGAGCATTTGTCTTAGTGCGCTGACCACGAACTGGAAGACCTTTACGATGGCGTACGCCACGATAACAGCCTAAGTCCATGAGGCGCTTGATATTCATCGTTATTTCACGACGAAGATCACCCTCGGTGGCAAATAATCCTACTTGCTCACGAATTTTTTCCAAATCCGAATCAGTTAAATCTTTAACTTTCTTAGACTCTGGAACACTCGCAGCTTCGCAAATTTCTCTTGCGCGTGTGATTCCAATGCCGAAAATCGAAGTTAACCCGATAACGGTGTGCTTATGGTTTGGGATGTTTACCCCGGCGATACGTGCCATATAAATTCCTCTAAATTAATCTACTTAACCTTGACGCTGCTTATGACGTGGATCTGACGAACAAATCACACGTAATACGCCTTTACGTTTAATGATCTTGCAGTTACGGCAAATACATTTAACTGATGCCAATACTTTCATGACTAACCTCTCTCCAATTCGTACTACTTGGCACGAAAAATAATTCGTGCACGCGTTAGGTCGTATGGAGTCATCTCCACAGTAACCTTATCACCAGGCAGAATACGAATATAATGCATTCGCATCTTTCCAGAAATATGCCCCAAAACTACATGTCCATTCTCTAACTTCACCCGAAACATTGCATTAGGTAAATTCTCAACAATTTCTCCGGCCATTTGAATAACATCATCTTTAGCCATATTTAGATGCCTGGACCCATTTTAAAATTTGCTTTCTTCATTAATGATTCGTATTGTTGCTGCATTAAATATGACTGAACTTGAGCCATAAAATCCATGGTCACAACAACGATAATTAACAAAGAAGTTCCACCAAAATAAAAAGGAACTTTCCAATTCAATACTAAAAACTCTGGCAACAAACAAACGATAGTAATATATGCAGCTCCAGCCAAAGTTAACCTAGATAAAATCTTATCGATATACTTTGCTGTTTGATCACCCGGACGAATACCAGGAACAAACGCACCACTTTTTTTCAAATTATCTGAAGTCTCACGACTATTGAAAACTAAAGCTGTATAAAAGAAACAGAAAAATATAATGGCTGAAGCATACAAAATAATATAAACAGGTTGGCCAGGCTGAAGCGTACTAGATAGATCTTTGATAAATCTAGAGAACATATTAGTGTTCTCACCAGCAGTAAACCACTGTGCAATCGTCGCAGGAAACAAAATAATAGATGATGCAAATATTGGAGGAATAACTCCTGCCATATTAAGTTTCAAAGGCAAATGTGATGATTGACCACCATAAACCTTATTACCAACTTGACGCTTTGCGTAATTAACCAAAATTCTACGCTGACCTCTTTCAACAAAAACTACGAAGTAAGTAACGGCAGCAACAACGATTACCACCAAAATTGATGAAATAATACTCATTGATCCAGTTCTAACAAGCTCAAGCAATCCACCTAAAGCATTCGGTAATCCTGATGCAATACCAGCAAAAATAATGATTGAAATACCATTACCTAGGCCACGCTCAGTAACCTGTTCTCCTAACCACATCAAGAACATTGTTCCAGTTACAAGAGTAACAACTGTAGTTAATCGGAAAATAAATCCAGGATCTGTTACCAATCCAGCCTGAGATTCAAGCGCTATTGCAATACCTAGAGCTTGAAAAGTAGCCAACAATACTGTTCCATAACGCGTATATTGAGTAATCTTTCTTTGCCCAGAACGACCTTCTTTTTTGATTGACTCAAAAGTAGGTATTACAACCGTTAATAACTGCATAATAATTGATGCAGAAATGTAAGGCATGATGCCTAAAGCAAAAATCGTAAAGCGTGATAAAGCTCCACCTGAGAACAAATTAAACATTCCCAAAATACCACCTTTAGCATCATTAAAGAGACTAGCAAGTTGGTTAGGATCAATACCAGGTACAGGAATATGAGCGCCAACTCTATAAACCACTAAAGCCAAGACAAGAAACATCAGGCGATTTTTTAAATCACCAAATTTGTTTCCTGACTTCATCAGGCTAGAAGCGGTTTGAGAAGACGTTGCCATCTAATTACACTTCCTCAACCAATTTACCGCCAGCAGCTTCAATTGCAGCTTTTGCTCCGGCAGTTGCTGTTAAGCCTTTTAAAGTCACCGCTTTAGTAATCTCACCAGTTTTAATGACTTTCACAGCTTTAATCTGTTCATTTGCTAAGCCGTTTTGCTTGAGAACAACTAGATCAATTTCAGTAACATTTAAACGCTCAATATCAGTCAATGTAATTTCACCAACGTGACGACGTGTTAAAGAAATAAATCCACGCTTAGGCAAGCGACGATACAAAGGCATTTGACCGCCTTCAAATCCTACTTTATGAAAACCACCAGAACGTGACTTTTGACCTTTGTGTCCACGGCCAGCAGTTTTACCAAGTCCAGATCCAATACCACGACCAACTCGGCGCTTTGCATGTTTAGCACCAGCAGCAGGTTTTAAGTTATTTAATTCCATCATTTCCTCTGTCAGTAATGGCTTAATTCAATTCTTGAATAAGATAAGAAACTTTATTCATCATGCCGCGTACCGCTGGTGTGTCTTCTAACTCTGATGTAGAGTTAACACGACCAAGTCCTAATCCTCGTACTGTTGCACGATGGCTTTCACGTGTACCGATCAAGCTGCGTACAAGTTTAATTTTTACGGTTTTCTTTTGAGTCATATTTATTCTCGATTCATTAACCTAAGATTTCTTCAATCGACTTACCACGTTTCGCAGCAATCTCAGCAGGAGTACTCATTTTGCTCAAGCCATTGATTGTTGCTCTAACCATGTTGTAAGGATTTGTTGAACCAATAGATTTCGCTACAACGTTAGTAACACCCATCACATCAAAAATAGCGCGCATTGGGCCACCGGCAATAACTCCAGTACCTTCTTTAGCGGGTGATATCAAAACGCGTGATGCACCATGCTCTCCAATAACAGAGTGTTGTAATGTGCCTTGACGAAGAGGTACTTTAATCATCTTGCGACGTGCCTCATCCATTGCTTTTTGAACAGCTACAGGAACTTCTTTTGATTTACCTTTACCCATGCCGATGCGACCGTCGCCATCACCAACCACTGTTAAAGCAGCAAATCCTAAAATACGACCACCTTTAACCACCTTAGTTACGCGGTTAACAGCAATCATCTTTTCGCGTAAACCATCATCACGCTCTTCAGCTGCCATTTTTGCTTGCATTTTTGCCATGTTATTTTCCTTGACCTTTTCTTATCTGTACTTAGAACTTCAGCCCAGCTTCACGAGCGGCTTCAGCTAAGGCTTTAACACGACCGTGGTAACGAAAACCTGAACGATCAAAAGCTACTTCAGTAACACCTGCTTTTAACGCGCGCTCAGCAATTAACTTGCCTATTTCTTTAGCTGCAGTACTATTTCCACCGTTTGACAATGAAGTACGCAACTCTTTTTCCATAGTAGAAGCAGAAGCCAATACTTTAGTGCCACAAGGGCTGAAAAGTTGAGCAGAGATATGCATATTGGAACGCATA
>DAIQPR010000122.1:0-7574 GCA_036787315.1 Polynucleobacter sp.
ATTTATATCGATACTATCTTTGCTAGTCTTTTCTGGATTAATGAATCCGTTTGTATTCTCTCAAGAATTTCCTCCCAAAAAAGCTATCACGATGTATGTTGGATTTGCCGCTGGCGGAGGTGCAGACACCTCAGCTAGACTGATAGCAAAAAAATTATCTGAAAACCTCGGTCAATCTGTAGTTGTTGAAAATCGTCCCGGTGCTGGCGGAAACATTGTTCATGGCACAGTAGCTACTGGGCCAACTGATGGCTCAGTCATCCTTCTTGGATCAATAGGTCCACTATCAATTGCCCCATTTCTGATGAAACTTAATTATGATCCAATCAAGGATCTTGCTCCATTAACCATGGGAGTTGCTTTCCCCAATATTTTGGTCGTTCCTTCAGACTCAACAATCAAGTCACTTAAAGATTTCGTTGAACAAGCAAAAAAAGATCCTGGGAAAATTACTTTCGCTTCAACAGGAAATGGATCAGCATCTCATCTGCAGGGGGAGCTTTTTAACGTAATGGCTAACATTGACACAACCCACGTTCCCTACAAAGGCGGTAGCCCAGCTCTTGTTGATGTTTTAGGAGGAAGAGTCAATAGTTATTACTCAACAATTTCTTCAGCACAACCACACATCAAAAGCGGTAAACTTCGTGCAATTGCGGTAACTAGCGCAAAAAGAGTACCTACCCTACCGGACGTCCCAACGATTGCAGAATCAGGATATCCAGGTTTTGACTCCAGTAATTGGTACGCTTTTGTTGCTTCAAGTAAAACTCCTGAACCTATTCTTGAAAAATGGAATCAAGAATTAGTTAAAGTTTTAAAAGATAAAGAAGTTGTACAAGCTCTCAATGAACATGGTCTATTTCCTATGCCGGGATCAAGAGACGACTTAAAAAACTATATTTCAAGAGAATCGAAAATTTGGGGAAAAATTATCAAGGATAAACACATAACTAATGAATAGTTTAAGGGGAAAAACCTTTTTAACTCTTGGTTTAATTTGTTTAGTCCTTGTATTCAATGCCTGTAGTTCACTGCAAATTGCTTACAACCAAAGTGACCTTCTTCTCAAATGGTGGATTGATGACTACATTGATATTAGTCAAGAACAAGAACAACTGTTTTCTAAAGCATTTCCACCTATAGTTAATAAACACCGTCAGGAGCAATTACCTCAGGTTTTAGTAAAAATAAGACAAATCAACTCAAAGCTTAACCACCCTTTACCAATATCAGATTCAAAAAACATTGTTAAAGATGTCAAATCAATCTCTCTTGAAACGATGAATTTGTTTTTGGATGATGCAACTAAATTAGCGTTGACTCTTGATTCAAAACAATTTAATTACATGGAAAACGCATTCCTCAAAGCTAATAAAAAATTTCAAAGCGAGTATTTGAGTGGTTCAAGTGAGGACCGTTTGAATGCAAGAGTCGAAAAGATGATTGAAAGAACAGAATCCTTTTCAGGAGATTTAAAAAAATCACAAAAGTTACTTATTAAGAACATAGCCAAAGAAAACCTTATAGATATAGAAACTATTTACCAAATCAGATTATCCAAACAACAAGCAATCTTAAAAACTTTAAAAAGGATTTCTCAAGAACAACTTCCAGCAAGCCAAACAAAGCCCATATTAGAAAAACTTTTTAATGATATTGTTTGGGGATCGACAATTGAACAAATAGAACTTGAGCAAAAGAGAGATTTACAGAGCTCTATTATTATTTCAAAAATTACTGAAATATTAGATGCCGACCAACTTAAAAAGGCACAATCTAAATTAAAAAATTGGGAAGTAGATATATCAAAATTAATTGAACAGAAATAGTATTACTCACATCATTTATTCATTGCTAGAATAAACATTTACCAATCTTACAAATCATGAAATCCAAAAAAATTAGTCATATCCTTATTGATGGTATCAAAGAAGCCTATGGCAAGGAAGGTGGGGATTTTTATCATGACACATTACAAGTTTCTCACTCTAAATTTATCGGGATTTTTGTAGTTGGTTTTTTAACTCTGAATGCAATATTTGGTGCCTTGTACTTCTTTATACCAGGCACTATATCAGGGCCAACAACACCAAATTTCATTGATTGTTTTTCCTTCAGTGTACAAACCATGGGTACAGTTGGTTACGGTACTTTTTATCCGAAAAGTATCATCGCTCATATATTGGTTACGATAGAAGTGATGATTGGATTAGTAGGTATCGGCACCTTTGCTGCACTTGCATTCGCAAGAATATCACTGCCGAATAGTAAGTTAATTTTTAGTAAAAAATTAGTTATTAATGAAGATGACGGTGAACCAATGTTGATGTGTCGTGTTGCACATTTAAGAAACAATATGGTTGTAAATGCAAAAATTAGCTTGCAATTGATTCGACCTGTAACTAACTCTGGGGGGCATACAGAAATGTTCCTTGACCAACTCCATCTGCAACACGATAGCTACCATGTGATGACAGGCGCATGGATTATCAAACATGCAATCACCCCTAGTAGTCCTTTATTTGGAAAATCCTCAGAAAATTTAAAAAAAGAAAAGAGCTCCATCATAGCCACCATTACAGGAATTGACGGCACAACCTCAGAAGCAATTAATCATGTCCATGCATATACTCCGGACGATATCATTTGGAATCAACGGTTTAAAAGTATTGTCTACAAAGACCCACTTTCTGATGATCATATTGTGGACTTAACATTGATTAATGAGATGGAAAGCTCAAAAAATATTTAATATGATTTGAAAAATCGTACGCAGGTAGTATATTTTTATTTATATTGATCCCGAGAATGCCAAAATGACTAGTCCATTTCACAAGCTATCTATAAATTCTGATGAATTACACAATATCGATAAAAAAATTGAATTGGGTAAACAAATCAGAAAAGATGTTCCTCGAGCCACTCATTCTGAATACAAAGTATCTAGCAAGCGAAGAGATCCAGTAGCAATCATCAAAGAACAAGATACAACTCGCATACAAGAACTTGTGCCCATTAGACACGCAAGGATGCTAACCTCGTCTTTCGCTTTTTTACGTGGAACTGCCAAAATTATGATTGAAGATATTGGTAATCAAGCCACATCTAAAATTCCTGTTTTAGCGAATGGTGATATGCATGTATCTAATTTTGGTATTTATGCTTCAGCTGAGCGCAATATTGTTTTTAGCATCAATGATTTTGATGAAACACACCCTGGTGCTTGGGAATGGGATATGAAACGGCTAACAACTAGTGCCGTAGTTTGTGCTCAATTTTTAGGTGGTGACAAAGTTCAATGCGAAGCAGCCGCTCGTGAAATTGTCAAAAATTACCGTGAAAAAATGGCACTTTATGCCCAAGAAACAAACTTAAATATTTGGTACAAAACAATTCAAATGAATGATTTGTTGACAACGATGTCTTCAGAAGGAAAAAAAGAATTAGAAGCCATTACAACTAAAGCTCAGAAAAAAACCCAACTTGGGCTTTTTGAAAAAATGTCTCAAATGATTGATGATCGCCCACAAATTAAAAGCTCAGGGCCACTTTTGACAAGAGAAATTAATTTAGAATCTGCATCAAAAACTCAAAATCTAGAGGAAGAAATCTTAAGTAGTTATCTAGATTCTCTCAGTTATGACCGACGCAATCTTCTTCAAAAGTACCAAGTCCTCGATATTGCTAGGAAAGTGGTTGGAGTGGGTAGCGTTGGAACGCGTTGTTGGGTTATTTTGTTAAGGGGTGTAAGCGATAAGGATCCTCTTTTTTTACAAATTAAACAAGCTCAAGAATCTGTTTTAGCTCCATTTGCAAACGTAAGCCTCCCCTACACTAATCAGGGACACAGAGTTGTTGTTGGCCAAAGAACAGTCCAAGGATCACCTGATATCTTCCTCGGCTGGGGAGATTTGCAAAATAAACTGCAGTTTTATGTTCGCCAACTTAGCGATATGAAAGGTGGTGTTGAATTAATCCCTGGCAAAACTAAACTCTCCTTCTTTATTGAATACTGTGGCATGTGCGGTTCTGCACTAGCTTTAGCTCATGCAAAATCAGGGGATCCAGCATTATTATCAGGATACTGTGGCAGTAGCGATGAACTTGATGCTAGTTTTGCAAAATTTGCTTTTGCATACGCTGAACAAAACGAACGTGATTATGAGGCAATGCAAGCAGCGGCTAAATCTGGAAAGATCGAAGTTGCAAAAGACTTTTAAAAATCCAGCGTTTTTAAATAGAGCTAAAATCAAGTGATATGACTCCAAGACAACTTAAGTATTTTTTGCGCATTTCAGAACTCAAAAGTTTTACAAAAGCCGCTGCAGTCCTGCATGTCGCCCAGCCGGCTCTCTCACGTCAAATACAGCAACTAGAGGCAGATCTTGGTGTGCAACTTTTTATAAGGTCAGATAGTGGTGTTACCCTTACAGATGCTGGAAAAGCCTTAAGTACGAGAGCAGTTAAGCTTTTAGACCATTTAGCATCTGTTAGAGATGAGATTAGTTCTTTCTCAGATGAAATTCAAGGTCAACTTAAGTTCGGCATCCCTCCATCATTTTTTGATCTTTTAACCTCTCCCCTAATCCAACAATATCGCTCTCAATTTCCAGCTGTTGAACTCACAATCATTGAAGATATTAGTTCAACGATCCACGAGTTGATTATTAACGGCAGACTAGATCTTGGTATTGTTCTGTCTATCGAGTCAATGAATGGCCTTTCACACCGCCATCTATTCGATGAGCAACTTTTTATTGCTGGGGCCAAAGGTCTTTTAGATGATGAAAAATCGATGCCCCTAGAGGCAATATCATCCCGCCCTCTTATATTGACGCAACAACCTAACTCAATGAGAGTTATTCTTGAAGATGCACTCAAAGTCCGCAATATAAGCCATAAAGTCGTTCTAGAGACCAACTCAGCTAGACTACAAAGTGAAATGGCAGCTGCTGGTCTTGGCTTTACTGTTCTTACCTATAGTGGAATATCAAAAGAAGTTGAAAATGGGAAATTAAACGCGGTTCCCCTCGAAGATTTAAAAACAACGTGGACTCTCATCTACTCAAAAGAGAGAGAATTAGGTTCAGCAGCTCAACAATTTATTGATATTCTATTAGAAATAACTCAAGAAAAAGCAAAGGCCGGGAAATGGCCCGGCCTTACTCTACGTCAAATTTAAAAGCTCTTATAAAGATCTAATTATTTCAACACAACTGGATTGATTGGAGAACCTACCCCACCAGTGATTGGCAATGGAGGAGCTGTAAATAAGAATTCATAAACTTTGTCTTGGTCACAATCGTCTGCAAGTTCTTTGAGGTTAAATATCTCACCCATCGTTATTCCAATCATTGGGATTACAATCCAGTGCCATGGTTGACTAACACCAACAACTTCATTTGGACGAACTTCACAACCCCATGTATCAGTACAAATAGCAGCAATTTTCTTTTCGAAAATCCACTTACAAGTTTCAAATCTCAAACCCGGAGCATCTCCTGCGGCATATGAGTCCCAATCACCTCTTGCTAAGCGCTCTTCCATCATGCCGGTTCTGACAATCACGAAATCACCTTGTTTGATTTCAACACCTTGCGCTTTAGCACAGTCATCTAAATCTTGATTTGAAATTCCATAACCATCTTCAAGGAAATCACCACCTTTAAAACGAGCCATATCTAAAAGTACTCCACGGCCAATCATCTTATCGCGGGTCTTTTCAATACCATTTTTCTTCGCTCCTGAAGAATCAACTAATGCTGCATCATAGCCATTCCACATTTTGTCGCCATAGAATATATGACCTAAAGCATCCCATTGTGTTCCGCACTGTAATGGTAATGAAATCATATCGTCCGCATAACGCAATCCATGAACGTCTTGGTTACCAGCAACTGCATCTGTTCCCGTTGCAAGCATAGTGTGGATTGGATTAAAACGTCCACCCCAACCAGTCGTTTGAGGACCATGAGAGTTAAAATCCAAGCCTAATGAAATTGCCTTTCCTTTTTTAACTAACTTAGCAGCTTCTTTCAATTGCTCTGGACCAACATAATTTAATGTTCCAATCTCATCATCAGGACCCCACTTACCCCAATTACAGGTCTCTTTAGCCATCTGCTCTATTGCTGCTTTAGTAAGAGTACGATCGATATTATTATTTGCTACACCTTTCATTCCAGGCGCTGTTTTTTTAGTAGTCATTGACTATCTCCTAATGTTTTAATTTTTAAATAAGCTACAAGGTTAATCAGTCTCAATTTTAAATTCAAATAATAAAAAAGCATTGCTGACATACCTTATAGGCATGACTTTAATTTACTCTTATTTCTGAGAAAACTAAATCAATTCACCATTGACTAGGGTTTGTACCGATTAAAAAAAAGAGGTTTTGATTAAAAATGCATAGTATCAATACCCATTTGATATTGGTTATTTTGGAATTAATTCATTAAGCTAGTAAAACAAAAAAACTCGCTTAACGAGATCTTCATGAAAAAAATTTTGTGGAGGAGACACTTTCAAACCCAAGCAAATGCTTGGGTTTGAATTTTTACCCACACGAATAATAATTATTAAAGAAAGGTTGTCAACATGTCCGCTAAACAAAAAAAAGTAATCGTTACCTGTGCTGTAACTGGATCTATTCATACTCCTACGATGTCACCCTATCTTCCGATTACACCAAAAGAAATTGAAGATGCGGCAGTAGGTGCTGCTGAAGCTGGCGCATCGATTGTTCACTTACACGCAAGAAATCCCGAAAATGGATTGCCAGATCAAACACCTGAAGCGTTCATGAAGTTTCTCCCACAAATTAAAGCAAGATCAAATGTCGTTATCAATTTAACAACTGGCGGATCTCCTACGATGGCGGTTGAAGATAGATTACAACCCGCCTTAAAGTTAAAGCCTGAAGTTGCTTCATTGAACATGGGATCAATGAACTTTGGTTTGTATCCTATGTTAAATCGCTATAAAGAATTTAAATATGACTGGGAGCAACCATACTTAGCAGGTTCTGAAGATCGTATCTTTAAAAATACTTTCAAAGATATTCGTTACATCCTTGAGTCTTGTGCAGAAAACAATACACGATTTGAGATCGAATGTTATGACATCGCACATCTTTATGTAGCAGCACACTTTGTAGATCGTGGCTTATTAAAAGGGCCTCTATTAATTCAATCTGTATTCGGATTATTAGGTGGTATTGGACCTCATCCAGAAGACGTCTTAATGATGAAGCGTACTGCAGATCGATTGTTTGGAGACTCTTACTATTGGTCAGTTTTAGGTGCTGGAAAAAATCAAATGCCTATCGCAGCAATGTCTGCAGCAATGGGTTCAAATGCAAGAGTTGGCTTAGAAGATTCTCTATGGGATGGTCCAGGAACACTTTCTAAAACAAATGCAGATCAAGTCACACGCATCGTCAGCATTCTAAAAGCACTTAATTTAGAACCAGCGACGCCGGATGAAGCAAGAGAAATGCTTCAATTAAAAGGTCCGGATAAAGTTAATTTCTAAGATAAAAATCCCTGATTAATTCAGGGATTTTTTTTAAG
>DAIQPR010000123.1:0-7569 GCA_036787315.1 Polynucleobacter sp.
AAAAAGGTTGCATAATTGAAGCTGTTAAGAAGTACGTTTAACGAGGGCAAGGTCAGTCATTTACGATATTTTTAAACGCTAGTCTAATTTTGTTTTATAAAGTTTAGACTTTGTCAGGCTTTATTTTTTCAATTTTAAATCTTCTATTCTTGTTTTAATTTGTAACACTGATTAGCTAACATAAGTATTCAATTAACTTTTGGAGAATTAAGCACCAAAGTTTCCAGTTCAAATTAAATAACTTTCTAATCTTAATGTAATTATTATTAAGTTAAAAAAATTATTGCATTCAAGGATTTTTACTTTGCCATGCTTAAACTAATTCATTAAAGCCTAGGTGCAATGATTGAACTTGAGTTGTATCAATCAAGAATCTATCACGAAGTATTTTTTCTAAATTCCGAACTTCTTGAGCCATACGATTACCACCTTTTTGAGAAGTAAGTCCTTTTAATGTTTACAGCACCATTTGAGCTTCTATCCAATGGTTTTTTCTTCTGTTTTCATTCAATCGATCTAAGAACTTTGGAATTTCAGATATCGCAGACGTAAATGACACCTTACATTACATTTCTAAATGAGCCCGAATACCCAAGAAGTGTATTGGGCCACGATCTGAATTGTATGCAGGGCTAGCTATATATTGGTAGTCAGCTGTTAAATACAACTTTTTATATACTTTGTAAGAGTAATAGGCTTCAAAAATTTGTTCAGGTTTATATGCGAGTGCCCCATCTCCTATGAACATCGTCATACCCCCTAATTGTAGGTAATTGATTGCTGCGGCAGAAAGACCGTTAATCGCATAACCTAATCCAATAGTATCTTCTGATCTTCCCCAAGAAGGTCCCTTTATAGATATCCCTCCAGAAAGTGAGCTATTTACATCTAAAGTCTGAGTTTCTGTATTTCCTGAATTCCAACTCCAGCGTGCAAATAAACCGATATCTTTAGTAATAGCCTGCTCAATGTTTAATCCATAACCCCACATATTTTGCTCATTAAAGCGTGCAGTCAGAATATTCGGGGGCCCAAAACTAGGCTGTTGGTAATATTGATTAATTGCACCTTGATAAGTTGCCATCAAGGCATGCTGTTGGAACAAGAGAAAACGAACCGCTCCAGGCTTATCACCAATCTTATGATTATGTGTAAGTTCTACTTGATCTATATAGTCTTGAGTCAAACTGTAATCCAAATCTAATTGGTTTGGGGTTGCAGGAATCGCTAACCTTCCCGCTCTTAAAACCCAATCATCCTGATACAACTCTCCAACTACACCATAAGTAAATCCTTTAGCATCAGCCGCGTAGCCATAAGCTCCCATTGAGAAAATAGCAAAATTTAAGAAATTTTCTCGTGTCTCATGGCTATATATGTTTTTGTCAAAAAAATCTAAACTAGCAAATTTTCCGTAATTAATCACTAGTCTTTTTCTATCAACATATCCAGCCAGGTGGCTATTAATATCTCCTTCGATATACTCTTGCTCACCACCAAAATTGAATGACTGTCTTACAAAAGCTCTGGCAGTATAGTACACAGGCGGTGCAAAAGATCCTTTTTGCAACTCACCATTTTGGATACCACCTAAACCAGTTAGTTGACCACCAAAAGGGGTACCTTCAAACATTTCATAATTATAAAAAAGCTCAGCTCCCTCCCATAGTCTTGCGCCCAAATAAGCTGTAGCACTCAAGGTATAACTTTTATCTGAACTGCCTTCAGATGCGTTTAATAAGCTATTTGAACCAGAGTAAGAAGATCGAAAGTTGTTTTTCTGTTGAGCTACATAAGTAAGCTGTCCGCGTAAACTCCACTGCTCTGTTTCATTTCTGGATGATTCAGATTGATATGCTTGAGGATTGTTTAATAAATAAGTATTTCCAAAATCCTCTGCATAAGAATTTATACAAATAAAAAAAGCAAAAATAACAAAAATAACTTTAAATAATTTCATCAATAACTCCATTTGGGCCAAAAGGGATAGGCCTAATTAATCCGTAAAAATAACTAATGGATTAATACTTTGGAGGAGCTCTTGAGGAATAGGGAGAATTTACAGATAACCGGATAAAGAATAGCTTTGATTCTTTATATTGATCTGTATATTGAGTTATTAGTGAAAGAACAAATAAAAACCCAGCTACCAGACCTGATAACGCTAATCCATCAAATAATTTACAAAATTTAGTGGATGAATCATGTCCAAAAGCTGAATCTGAACTTACTTTAGCTGAATTTGTGATAGATCCTTTGAAAAAAGAATCATGACTAATTTCATGCACTATGCCTGAAAATTGAGTTCCCATTAGACATAGCAAAATGAGTCCACTAAAAATGATGGAATTAAATTTTGAAATAGTAGATTGAAGACTAATATTCTGCATGACAACATTCTATCTCAAAGCATTTAAATGTTAGAACTCGCCTTAAATCTTGGTCTTAAGGCTTGCTATATGAAATAAAATACTCAAGCTATCTTCAATTTAGACGTAAATAACGTAAGGCTTTATAAAGCCTAATCACAGTTTTATCTTTACTCAAGTAATTTTTGGGAGTTTTGGCCTGCCCAGCACGATTCGAACGTGCGACCTACGGCTTAGAAGGCGCGAAAATCTAATCAGAATTTGTCTAAAAAATAAACGAAGTAATCTCCCATCCCAACACCAGAGACCCACGGCTTCAAATATCCCACCACTTCCCAATAGTCCCACAAGGATCTCTTACAGTGATTTCAGCCTGCAACGCACGGCCTAGATCCATGCTGATTTATCTCAGGAGATAATAGTCCTAATTGAAAGCAGTGAATTTGCTTTTAATTTACATGTTGATGCCATTATGTATGACCTGAGACATGCTTTATATCAGCCCCAAAAATAGAGGACTTTTAATGAAAAGTTCATTCGACTTTCAGATGGCAAAAAATACAACTTTTACTTGGAATTTTTTTGATTCTGAAAAGTTTTTTTCATATAAGGAAAACCCTTAATTCTCATGAGCTTGAGACAAAAGAATAAGAAAATCATGTAAGATAAAAATCTATCATTTTCTATAACTGCCATTAAAATTCATCTTCACTTCATTTTTCCAATCACTTTAGGAGGCTAACTATGGACAACTTTAGAAGAAAAATAGTGTTAGGAGCCATAAGTGCTCCCCTAATTGGTGCCAACGCTTTTTCATTAGCTACCGAGTCAAAAACACTGAAAATTTCTCATCAATTTCCTGGTGGCACGATTGAAAAGGGTGACTTTCGTGACCGTTTGTGCCGCAAGTTTGCACAAGAGGTTGAAAAACGTTCGAATGGCGCATTGAAATTCGAGGTTTATCCTGGCTCATCTTTAATGAAGACCATGGCGCAATTTAGCGCAATGCGTAAAGGTGCTTTAGATATGAGTTATTACCCCATGCCTTACGCAGGTGGTGAAGTTATTGAAGCTAATATTGGCTTAATGCCAGCTCTTGTTACAAGTTATGAACAAGGTGCCCGCTGGAAAAATGCTGAATGTGGCAAGATTCTTAATAAGGTGATGAATGACAAGGGTGTCGTTATTCTGAGCTGGGTTTGGCAAGCTGGTGGAGTGGCTTCAAGATCAACACCTATCGTTGTTCCAAATGACTTAAAAGGCTTGAAAGTCAGAGGTGGTAGTCGTGAATTCGACTCCATGCTCAAAGCGGCTGGTGGATCTGTCATGACATCTGTACCATCCAACGAAATCTACCAAGCAGTTCAAACAGGCGCATTAGATGCTGTTTATACCTCTTCAGCAAGCTTAATGTCTTTTAAAATGGCTGAACTAACCAAAAACTTTACTAGCGCCAGGAATAAGTCCTATTGGTACATGCTTGAGCCCCTATTTATCTCAAAGCAGGTGTTTGATTCTTTACCTAAAAATCAACGAGATATCATGATGGCTGTTGGCACCGAATTAGAACAGTTTGGAACCAATGCCGCTAAAGATGATGATACGGATGTTGCCCTTCAGTTTGCTCGTGCTGGTAACAAAGTATTTGACCTTGATAATGAAGCTATCGCTAAATGGCAGACTATTGCAAGTGCATCCGCTTGGAAAGAGTTCTCAGATAAAAATGAGACGTGCGCTGCCATGATGAAATCTGCAATTAAACTCACTTAAATATGTTTGTTTCTTTACAAAAATGGATGACATTAATCAACCGAGGATTTGTTATTCTCGGTTCGGTATGTTTAACTGTATCTGCATTAATTCTAAGCTATAGCGTTCTTTCTCGTGCATTTTTTCATCTAGCTAATGATTGGCAAGATGAAGCATCTCTATTTTGCTTAGTCGCAAGCACCTTCCTGTGCGCTGCCTATGTTCAAGAGATCCGTGGACATGTTGGTATTTCAGCTATAGCGAGTATCTTGCCAGAAAAAGTTAATCAAGCGCGTTCTTGGATCACAGACTTATTGAGCTTTTCATTCTGTACATTCTTTGCATGGAAATCCTGGGATCTTACGATCGAAGCATATGTTGATCATCAAATTACCAACTCTTCTTGGGGGCCTGTCTTATGGTTTCCCTATTCAATCATGGCAGTTGGCATGAGCTTTTTAGCGTTACAAATATTCCTACAACTATTTCTGCCTCGCCCAACAGAAATAACTTCTCAAGCACACTATTAATATGTCGGTCTTAACGATTGGTTTACTTTTTGGCTTAGTCACCCTATTGATTATGTTTTCGGGCATCTCTATTGCCTTTGCACTTGGATGCGTTGCGGTCATTTTTATGTATTTTTTCATGCCTGCCTCCTCATTAGACACTGTCGCACAAAACGTCTACGAAGAAATGGCGAGTATAACCCTCATGTCGATTCCCTTATTTATCCTCAAAGGTGCTGCCATCGGTCGGTCTCCTGCAGGTAAAGATCTTTATGGAGCCCTGCATGTTTGGCTGGGTAAAGTTCCAGGTGGATTAGGTGTTGCAAACGTATTTGCCTGCGCACTTTTTGCCGCGATGGCAGGTTCAAGTCCGGCTACCTGTTCTGCAATTGGCAGTGCGGGTATCCCTGAGATGAGAAAACGGGGTTATTCCCCAGGGTTTGCTGCAGGGATTATCGCTGCGGGTGGAACCCTAGGTATTTTGCTACCCCCATCCATCACGATGATTTTGTACTCAGTGGCTGCGGAGCAATCTTTAGGTCGACTATTCCTTGCTGGAATGTTTCCAGGATTACTTTTAGTTTCTTTATTTTCTATCTATACGGTGTTTCGCTATAAAAAAGAATATCAATCCGCACTGTCATCATTTAATGAAACTGGCTCAAACCATCCAATTTTGGAGAGAAAAAGTTATACAATCCAACAAAAATTCAGTGCTCTGCCTCGAGTTCTTCCATTCTTAATCTTACTGACTGGTGTGATGGTAGCCCTCTATGGCGGCTATGCAACCCCCACAGAAACAGCAGGACTGGGAGCCGTTTTGGCGTTTGTTTTAATTATGGCTATTTATAAGATGTGGCGATTGAAAGACCTAGGTCCTCTATTGGAGTCAAGCATAAAAGAATCCGTCATGCTCATGCTGATTATTGGTATGTCTTTACTCTTTTCAAATGTGATGAGCTTTTTGCATTTAAGTCAATCAGCCGCTCAATTTATTGTCGATTTACATGCATCTCGCTGGCTATTACTAGTGGCGATTCTGATTTTAGTTATTGTTCTTGGTTTCTTCTTACCGCCAGTCTCTATCATCCTAATGACTGCACCCATCATACTGCCACCACTTCGCAGTGCTGGCTTCGATTTAATCTGGTTTGGCGTTGTGATGACCATCATCATGGAAACAGGTTTGATTCACCCCCCCGTTGGCCTCAATATCTTTGTGATTAAAAATATTGCAAAAGACATCTCTTTAAGAGATATTATTTGGGGAGTCTTTCCATTTGTTCTATTAATGTTCTTTGCTGTTTTCGTATTGTGCGTTTTCCCTGAAATCGCGACATGGCTAAGCGATGCCGTAATGGGAAAACCAAAATTCTAATGACGTTTACGATAGTTGGGAGTTTGAGAAAGTATCCCATAGTCTTCCATGGTCTCTTACGGTAAAGCTAGCCCCACCCCATTGAGGAATTTGAATAAGGTAGTTTAATCTGAGGGGATAATAGCCATAATCAATTAAGTGGTTGATACCTAAAAGTTATTGATCATACTCATTAGCAAATTGATGATTGGTATCTCGATGATGCGCCTCATCTTCACGCACGGCTATCACAACATCTCGCAACTTAGCATTCTGAGGTAAATTCCAATATTCAATTGCGATCTTAGGTGCATCAATGTTCTCTATCTTGCCATCATCAATTTCCTTTAGATATTCAGTATAGGAATAGACCGCCTCCTCTTCAAAATAACCCACAATACGATGTGCTGTTCTTGGAAAGAATACGTATATAACGAAAAAGAAATTCCAAAATACCGCTTGAACAAGCAATACCAAAATCCGTTCAAAAGCATTGGGTTTAGCAATTGCGATGAATGTCATGAGATGCATCCGCTCGTTTTCAGCCTCTGACAACAATGTCCGAATTTTCGGTCCATAGCCAGTTTGCATTTTGCGTAGACTAGTCAAATGCGTCCACATTCCAGCAACCATTCCTGGCACCCCTGCAACAGTTTCTAAAACTACCGCACGATGACCATAACGTTTCTGAAAGAATGTATCTGCAAAAAAACGCATGCTCTTTGTAAATAGTCTCGCAATTTTGTCTGAAATATTGACTGGTTTGTAATGTTCCATTTAAACCCTCATGTTTGATATCTTGACTGCGTTAAGATTTGTTTGATCTTTATTCAACAATGATATTCCGCATTATTTTTAGTAACTCATGATCATGCTCTGGCATTCCATCTAATATACCAGCCATATGCTTGAAATGCCTTGCAATTTGCTCTGCACCATAAAATCTAAGTTTCCAATTGGGATAACTTCTTTTCTGGATGGATGTTAAGTCTAAGCGTCGAAGGATATGATGTCTTTTATCACTACTAATCCTATCCCAGACAGCTAATATTTCATATTTATCACCCTCTAATAATTGACAAAAATAACCATTGTCGTAAAACAAAACTCCAGTAAGTTCGTGAGCTTCATTCCACCTAACAGAACTATCTAAAATTCGAGTTAATGAAAGCATACCCATCAACTGGCTTGCTTTGCTGACATATACAAGTTGTGTTAGATTCATATTAAAAATTTAGTTTTTTATATTCTTTTCTTATTTCAAATAAAAAATATTGTGGTATACCCTTGCGAATGCACTAGACGTATTCAAATATCATGATCAAAGAGTAGAGAATTAGATGATAGTCACTGAACAACTCCAATGACAATTAGAAAATAACTCAAGATCATCAAAAAACTTAAGAACTCCATTTATCCTTCTCAAATATAAAATAATTCGATTGAAATTTATCAAAACATCATGACAAATTAATAGGATTAATCTACCTAGAAGTAGCTATAGAAAAGGGGGGGAATGCTACAAATTGAGGCCTTTTTCATTATTTTAGTGCAAAAAAATAACCAGAGACCCACGGCTTCAAAT
>DAIQPR010000124.1:0-7532 GCA_036787315.1 Polynucleobacter sp.
CTAATGGTCAAGACACGCAAATTTGTAAGCGTCTTGAGATTAGAGGTAAGCGAATAGAATGTGAGATTAATCAAGTTGGTCAGAAAAACGCAAAAGGTGATGTCTTCGGGCCAGAGATGCAATCTTCTTTGAAAGACTGGGCCCAATGCACAGGTAAAGTGGCTTTAATTTTAGAGCAAGGCTTCTATTTGCCATCAGGTGAAATCGAGAGAAGGCTACAATTTTGTAATAATCAATTTATGCACCACCCCGGAGAAGCTCCTCAACTTGGTTTTATGGAGCGCTTAAGAAAAAATTTTGCTCGTCCAGACTATAAATCTCAAACGGAGCCAGCAATTGACAAAGCATTCTTTGATAAAAGTAATTTGCAAATAGATGATCAGCGAGTGGGTACTATGAAGTGTGAATACATGCTGCCATCATCAACAAATCCTGCTAGTTTAAAAATCGAAACACTTGAGCCAAGTAAGCCAACTGTGATTGAAAATAATAAAAAATACAACGATTCAGAAATGAATGACCAAGCTAAAAAAATGACTCCTACTAACAAAGCTAAGACACCTAAAGTTGAACTTAACTCCAAAGATTCTTCCAAGGCAAAAGAAAATATAAAGAAAAAAGAAGAATTTAAAAATATAAATCCTGTTGGAGAATGTCGAAGACCACTTAAAGATTGTCCAAAATAATGAGCGAGAACATCATGAGAAACGTTTACAAAAGTATTTTTTTAAAGCCTTTATTTATAGTTCTTTCGATATTTTTCAGTGGGATTGTTTTTGCTCAAGCTGGTGACGCAGAGTTAAGTCAATCTTTGGCGGATAAGATTAAAAAGGGTGGCGGTGATATCGTCATGAGGCCTAGTGATTTAAAAGAAACGGTTCCTTCAAAGCCTGTCCTAAAACCAGCCGTTCAATCAACTGACATCTCAACCCCATCAAAAAATAATAGTACCAGAAAAGATTCAATGTCTCATCAACATTGGTCCTATGAAAGTGGGGAGACTGGACCTGAAAATTGGGGTAAGTTGAGCAAAGAAAATACTTTATGCACAAATGGTAAACAGCAGTCACCAATTAACATTGAAAAAGGAATTCAAGTTGACTTGCCAGCGCTGAGCTTTGATTACAAACCATCTCAATTAGCGATTGAAGATAATGGTCATACAATCATGGTGAAGTATAGCGAAGGCAGTAATTTGTCAGTACAAGGTAAACAATATCGACTAGTGCAGTTTCATTTTCATCATCCTAGTGAAGAAATGGTCGATGGAAAACGCTTTGATATGGTGGCACATTTAGTTCATCAGCATTTTGATGGTAGCTTATTAGTGTTAGCTGTTTTTATGAATGCTGACAAAAATTCAGCGACACTTGCTGTTAATCACCAAGAAGAAGGGCCTGAAAGCAAAGTAAACCCACAAAAATCAAAACAGGCATCAAATACTCCTGTGAGCAATTTTGAAAATTCTCTGTTCCAGCAGATACTCAATAATGTTCCTTTAGTAAGAAATATTACCGAAACGCCCCCTGGAGTAATGATTGATATAAATCACATATTGCCTAAAAATTTGACTTATTACACATATATGGGCTCGCTGACAACTCCCCCTTGCACTGAAAATGTGACTTGGATTGTTTTAAAGGAGCCTGTAATACTTTCTCAGCAACAGGTCGAGAACTTTGGACTCATTTATTCTAATAATGCCCGTCCAATTCAGCCCAAACATGATCGCTTAATTAAAGCTACTCGTTAAGTAGTTCAAAAAATAGTCACAAACTTGCTTTTTTAGGTAAATAATTCAATTCTGGCATGAAGTTTGCTTTACTTAAGGTATAGAAATTTTTCTTACTGATAAGGAAGTTAAACATGAATGTTGGACCACAGTTTGATCCGCTAGATTTTGGCGAAGCCGCATTAAAGCTTCGTACTTATCGTCATGAGATTTTAGGATCTAATTTGACTAATGCGGATACCCCCGGATATAAAGCTAGGGATATCGACTTTTCCAAATCTTTACAAAATGAATTATTGCAAAGAAATCATGCAGATACAATGCCTATGGAAGTTACCTCCAAAGGGCATTATCAGTTTAACAGTAGCATTTCAAACCAGCCAAACTTGTTATACCGTGTGCCAAATCAACCATCAATGGATGGAAATACTGTAGATCCAGATATTGAGCTTGGTGAATTTTCTAAAAATGCGTTAATGACGCAAGCGGCTATAACCTTTTTAACAGGAACTATCAAAAGTCGCTTATCAGCCATTACAGGACAATCATCATGAGTCTACTAAGCACATTTAATATAGGCGCTTCTGGTATGTCAGCGCAGTCTTTGAGGCTAAATACTATAGCCTCAAATATTGCCAATGCTGAAAGTTCTAGTGGCCCGGATGGCAGAACTTACCGTGCTCACCGTGTGGTATTTACTTCAACACCTAATGCTAATAGCCCAGGCTCTGGAGTTGCAGTTTCTAACATTGTTGAAAGCGATGCTCCCTTAAGGCGTGAATACCGCCCTGGACATCCCAAAGCTGATGCAAATGGTTATGTTGATATGCCGAATGTGAATCCTGTTGAAGAGATGGTCGACATGATCTCAGCTTCGCGCTCTTATCAAACGAACGTCCAAATGATGAATGTAAGCCGTCAATTGGTTCTTGCAACCCTTGACTTAGGTAAATAATTTTAGAAGGAGTTTTAAATGACTACTAGTTCCATGAACCCTATGTTAAATATTCCGGTCTACACAAATAGTAGTGCTCTGAATACTAACTCAACAAATACTTCAAATACATCTGCAAGTTCTACGGATCAAACTCAGAACTTTCTGAAGTTATTGGTGGCTCAGATACAAAATCAAGACCCAATGAGTCCAATGGATGCTTCAACGATGACTAACCAAATGTCGCAATTAAATATGGTTAGTAGCATGGGAACAATGAATACAACGTTGACATCAATGCTTGCTCAAATACAAAACAGCAATTTCATGAATCAAACTGCGATGATTGGCCACACTCCATTAATTGCAGGAAATTCAATCTCTTTTGATGGGTCTAGCAACGTTGCTATAGGTGCTAATCTTGCTTCTCCAGTTAATAATTTAGTTGCTAGCATTCAGGATAGTACTGGCAAAACAGTTGCTCAAGTAAATCTAGGCTCTGCTAATGCTGGTATGAAAACTGCTACATGGTCTGGACAAGATAGCTCAGGCAATGTTTTACCTGCAGGAAATTACAGTGTCAAATTTACAGGATTGGATGCCACTGGAACTGCTGTAACACCAGTTGCGTTTGTTGGATCGCCTGTGGCTTCAGTTGCTAAAGGAGCAGGTAATTCTGTCAACTTCACTTTGCAGAACGGTCAATCCGTTGATGCAACTACTATTAATCAATGGGTTTCTTAACATTCTGTCTAGAAAAGGAATAAATCATGGCTATTGGAATCGGACTTTCAGCATTACTTGCAGCATCAGAGGCTATTGATGCTACAAGTAATAATATCGCAAATGCGCAAACAATTGGCTATAAGGCTGGCCAATATGTTTTTCAAGATGAGTTCTTTAGAGCAACGGATCCTCAGAATCCTAATAGGACAGGTATGGGAACTGCCATTACTCAGATTCGTCGTCCTCAAACGAATGGATCGATTGTCGCTACATCAAATCCATTGGATTTAGCAATTGGGGGTATTGGAATGTTCACAACTGCCAAAACGGTTGTTGACGGAACAAGTACTGGCAATCCCTCTGACTTTCAATATACTCGTAACGGTCAATTCGGTGTGGATAATCAAAATCGTATTGTTAATGAAAATGGTAATTATTTAGTAGGTTATCCAGCAAATCCAGATGGGACGATTAATGGTGCTGTAAGTTCTGTTTTAAAACTTGATCAAACACCTTTGCCAGGGACACAGACTCAAAATTCGAATATTGATTTAAATATTGATGACTCAACTAATCCAATTCATTCTCAATTTGATCCTACTAATTCTGGAACATATACACAATCGACCTCTCAAACTATTTATGACTCAACAGGTTTGTCTCACACTCTGTCTCTTTATTATGTTAAGCAAGATTCAATACCCCTAGTCTTTACAGATGGCGGTAATGGAACTTTTAATTACTTACCAAAACAAAATTCCGTTACAACTGGAACTTTGGATGGAAGCGGAAATCCAACCACTACCACAATTACAGGACAGCTTGCAACAACAGCAAATCCTGCAAATGCTAATAATGCAGAAGAGACTCTTAGTAATGCTAGTGTTAAGTATGTTTCAGGTGGGCCGGGTGTGGGAGCAACCTACTTGATGACCCTGCAAGATGGTTCAACGTTGACAGTTACTATGAGTCAACCTGCTGTTTCGGCTGGTAGTCATGACCCTGTAACTGGAAACTTAGCGACAACGGACATTCCTGCACAATATACAATTCCTACATCTAGATTTTCTGTTTTTGCAACAATTGATGGTGTTGCAGTACCTGGTGGTGGTAGCCCATCTACAGCAGCTGACTTTGGAGCTTCTACTGGATATCCTACAGGCGTATCAGGACCTTTCAGCGGTCAAACAGCTCTAGGAACGATGGCTTTTGTTGGAGGTAAGAATATTGATTCTCTTGCTAGAGATGTTTATAACAGTCCACAATTTAAATCCTCTTTCAAAATAGCAGCAAATGTTGGAGAAACCAATAAAAACCAAGTTGCTTTTAACATTGATTCAACTGATATGACTGCGTATTCTGCGGTTGCACAAACTTATACAAATAGTCAAGATGGATCACCACTATCGCAACTTTCAAGTTATTCTTTTGACAGTACAGGAAAGTTAGTGGCCGTTTACTCAAATGGTCAGTCAAAAATCCAGGGACAAGTTAAGCTTGCAAACTTTACGAATGATGAAGGCTTAATACCTATTGGTGGAAATTCTTTCGAAGAGTCTGCTTTATCTGGTCAGCCATCATACGGTACAGCTGGAGCTGGTCTATTTGGTGCTTTAAAGTCTCAAGCTCTAGAACAGTCTAATGTTGACCTAACAAGCCAGTTGGTAACTTTAATGTCATTACAGCGCCAGTACTCTGCGGCATCTCAGGTTGTGAAAACATCACAAACTATTGAGGATGATGTTCTGAATAAATTAGGTTAATTGCATAATTATTTTTTTCATCCGCCCTAGTGGCGGATTTTTTTTAATCAGTAAAAAATCATTAGTTGGCATGATACTTGCTTTAACTAGAATAAGTGATTTAAATCAAGCAAAAAAGGATATTCAATGATTAACCGATATGTGTATACCTCAATGACTGGAGCTAAGGCTAGTACAGATCAGTTAGCAGTTACTGCTAATAATTTAGCGAATACACAAACTCCTGGGTTTAGGGAGGTAGTCAATGCGTATCGTGCAGTTCCAATACAGGGTAAAGAAGCTGATACCCGCGTATTCTCTGTGGAAACAACCCCAGGTTCTAATTTTAACTCTGGTGTAATTCAAACAACCGGAAATCCATATGATGTGGCTATTAAAGGAAGCGGCCTATTTGCGGTACGTCGTGCTTCTGACTCTAGCGAGGCTTATACAAGAGCTGGTAATTTTTATGTAGATAATACAGGCGTTCTTAAAGTTGGTAATAATGCAACTGTTTTAGGGGTTGGTGGACCTATTAACATTCCTCTTGGAGCTAAGGTTCAAGTGGCTGATGATGGTTCTGTTTATACCCAGATTCCTGGAAACTCATTTCTAAATCAGGCTGGAAAATTAAAAATTGTTAATCCGCCGACATCACAACTCTCAAGAAACGAAGATGGCCTATTTGACGTGCCTAACGGTCAAGGTACCGTTGATCCAAATGCAAGAGTCATTCAAGGCGCTGTAGAAATTAGTAATGTTAATCCATCTCAATCGATGGTTGAAATGATCAGTCAAAGTCGTATGTTTGATCTTAATATCAGAACTCTTCAATCGGCCGATCAAAACGCACGTTCTGCCAATGAACTTCTCTCTTTATCGCATTGATCTAAAGGAAAATAATTATGTTACGCTCATTATGGATTGCTAAAACTGGAATGGATGCCCAGCAAACAGGCATAGATTTGATTTCAAACAATTTAGCTAACTCTTCGACAAATGCATTTAAGAAAATTAACCCTATTTTTCAAGACCTTTTGTATACCACTATACGAGCCCCTGGTTCAGCTTCAAATGCTCAAAATTTATTACCAACAGGTTTACAAGTTGGTTCAGGTTCAGCAGTAACAACAACAGAACGTGTCAATATTCAAGGTCCATTATTAAATACTGGAAATTCATTAGATATAGCGATTCAGGGAAATGGTTATTTTCAAATTCAGTTAGCAGATGGTACCTTGGCATACACTCGTAATGGTAGCTTTAGTAAAAATGCTACTGGTCAAATCGTAACTCAAGATGGTAATACAGTTTCAGGCGCTGGTGTTATACCATCCTCTGCAACAGGAATTTTTATAAACTCAGCTGGCTTGGTCCAATATACCCAACAAGGAAGTACTGCGCTTACTCAAGCGGGTCAGCTTGTTCTAGCAAATTTTGCCAATGAGTCAGGCTTATCATCAATCGGTAATGGTAACTATATCCCTACACCATCTTCAGGAACTGCTCAGACACAGACTGCTGGAACTAATGGTATGGGAACAACAAATCAATATTATGTTGAACAGTCAAACGTTAATGTTTCAGAAGAACTAGTTAAATTGATTGCAGCACAACGTGGTTATGAGATCAATACGCGTGCAGTCACAGCTTCTGATCAAATACTACAAAAATTATCAACCTTGGGACAATAATCATGCGTAAATTACCAGTGTTTCGGTTAATCAGTATATTGATCATCGCCCCAGCACTTTTAAGCGCTTGTGCTACAGCAGATAAGCCAACTCTTTTAGCAACGCCAACTTCTGTTCGTCCAAAACCAGAGACACTTACCCCAGCAAATCTAGGGAGTTTATTTCCAACAACTAATACTTCAATGAGTGTTGGGTTTAGGCCATTATTTGAAGATACTCGTGCAAGAAATGTGGGTGATACATTGACGATTGTGTTGAATGAAACAACCAGCGCAGCGAAAAATAGTGGATCATTGGCGGCAAGAAAAGCTAATGCAACAAACACATAGGCTAATACTGGAGCAACACCAGGTTTTCTTGGTGGAGCTATCTCTGGAATTACAGACTTTTTAACTGGTGTTGGTAATAACGCATCCACTACAGATTTAAAGAGTGAAGGGAGCGGAAATAGTTCAAACAGTAATTACTTCAACGGTACTATAACCGTAACAGTCATTGAGGTTCTCTCCAATGGTAATTTAGTTGTTGCTGGTGAAAAACAAATAGCAGTTAGTAATGAAGAAGAAACAATCCGTTTTGGTGGCGTTGTTAACCCACGTAATTTAGTCAATAATTCAATTTCATCCCAGCAAGTAGCAGATGCAAGAATGGAATATCGTGGTCGTGGAGCTGCAGATGATGCACAACAAACCGGTTGGTTAACG
>DAIQPR010000125.1:0-2196 GCA_036787315.1 Polynucleobacter sp.
TTTGATTTTAGGCAGCATCATGCAGCAATTTTTGCACTTCAACCTTGAAACCGCCTACTGAAAGAGACAAAATGACCTCAAAAATCAATCGAAGAAATCTTATTGAAACAAGTCTATTGGTAGCCGCCGGTTCTTTTCTTCCAAATTCATATGGTGTTGCTGTTCAGGATTTAGATACAACACAGAACCAAAAAACCCAATCTAATACTTATGGCGCTGGTAATACAGGACTGGGTATTAGTAAAAAATTAACTGAGTTCACCTCGAGTATTCAATTTACTCAACTGTCACAAGAAGCTATTCATGAAGCAAAACGTGCCACATTAGATTGGCTAGGTTGTGCCTTAATTGGTAGTAAACATCCTACGTCTATTAATTTAGTATCAACTCTCAAAGCTATGGGCTCCTACCCTGCTGTCAGAGTAATAGGTCACCCTGGTTTAAAAATGAGCCTACTTGACACCCCTATTGCAAATGGTCAAATGGGACATGTACTTGATTTCGATGACACCCATTTAGGAGGGGTGATTCTTCATACTAGTACTGCAACAATGCCAGCACTATTAGCAATTGGAGAACAAAAAAAATTAAAAGGGGAACAACTTATAGTTAGTCTAGTAGCAGCGTTTGAAGCAGGTATAAGAACTGGGCAAGCTATGCCCAAACATCACCACGGCGGTTGGCACTTAACAGGAAGCCTTGGTACTATTGCAGCTACAATCGGTGCAGCAAGGATGCTGAATTTAGATGCCCAAAAAACCCTTATGGCTCTTGGTATAGGTTGTACTCAGGCTGCTGGTATGCAGCAAAACCGTGGGAGTGACTGTAAATCTTTACACGCAGGCAAGTCGGCTTATCATGGCGTACTTTCAGCAAACTTGGCATCAAATGGCTATAACAGTTCTCCAGAAATTCTTGAAGGTAACTTAGGATTTACAAGGATTTATAGCTCCACACAAAATTTAGAAGCTCTAACGAAAGAATTAGGAAAAGATTGGCTTATTGTAAGTAATGGATACAAACCCTATTCATGTGGAGTGGTTTTACACCCGCTCATTGAAGCTTGCATTGGATTGTCTAATTCTTCAAAAGTTCCTTGGTCAGACATTGAAGATTTTGAAGTTTTAGTTCATCCAGATGTTATTCGTATTACTGGAGTGGATCAACCAGGTTCAGGTTTAATGTCAAAGTTTAGTGCAAATCATGCTGCTGCAGTTTCATATATTGATCGGGCTGGTGGAGTTTCACAGTTTTCAAATGAAAGATCACAAGACCCTTCAGTTATAAATTTACGAAAAATTGTAAAGGTATTAGCTTCAGCTAATCTCCGTTTAGATCAAGCAAGTGCTCGAATAAAAACCAAATCCGGAGCTAGTATTGAATGGAATATCGACCATGCTAAGGGCACTGTTCAAAATCCTATGAGCGATAAAGACATAGAATCTAAATTCATACAAAATGCCAATTCTTGCATTAGGCAAGACAAAACTAAACGAATTATAGAAATGGTTTGGAATTTAGAGAAGTTAAAAGATATTAATCAATTAACTAGGGAGTGTGCTTAAGCCTTAAAGTTTTAATTTCAAAAAACCCTAACTCTTCAATTAAGGTTTTTAATAAATTAATAATTACTGAAGTGTGCTTTTCATTGAAGGTGGCACTGGTAGTGAGTAGACTTCAATACCCTCATCCATTAACTCAGCTGCTTCGTCAACTGTAGTTACTCCACGAATACTTCTTTCTGGCGCTTCTTTATAGTGAATCTTTCTTGCTTCTTCAGCAAAACTCTCACCAACATTTTCAGTTTTTTCCATAATCTCGCGTACGACTTGCAACATCATAGTCTGCATTTTCTCTTGGAAAACAACCTTTTGCTCCGGACTTAAATGCATTGCATCATTTGTTGAAGGAAGATCGGTTACTGCTTTTTCAAAAGCTTCAAGAGTGGACTTTGCGTGCTGATGATTACGACCATTAATATAAGGAGCCGATGGCATTCTAGCAATCTCAACACTGTCACACATAGGACAACACAATACAGCTTTCTCACGCTGTGACGTGAACTCTTCCTCGGAGCTGAACCATCCTTCAAACTGATGGTTCAAGGGGCAAGCCAGATTGTATACTTTCATACTTTTAACTCAAATTAGTTATAAATTATTAAATTAATTCTTATTCTATCTAAAAATAATCAAT
>DAIQPR010000125.1:2206-7495 GCA_036787315.1 Polynucleobacter sp.
AATCAATATTACAGAATTAAGTCACTTTTTCATCAAAGGCGTTTAACCAATAGAAGCTGATAATAGTTTTTACGTCAGTTATTTTGCCTTCTTTAATCCATTCGCCTATTTCTTTTTTAGTAGCACCAAATATATCTAAAAATTCACCATCGTCTAAATTAGTTTGCGTCTTTGTTAAATCTTTGGCTAAATAAATATCTATGAATTCAGTAGAGTGCGAAATGATGGGATGTATCTTGCCTAAAAAAATCCATTCCTTAGCAACAAAACCTGTTTCTTCCTCTAATTCGCGTTTTGCACAAGTTAGTGTATCTTCACCCGGATCTAATTTCCCAGCAGGAATCTCAATAAATGCCTGATGTAAGGGATACCTGTATTGCCTTTCAAGAAGTAATCTACCATCAGGTAATACAGGGATGATTGCTACGGCACCCGGATGAATCAAATACTCCCTACCAGCCGATTTACCGTCTGGCAACAAAACTTGATCTTGGATTAGTTTTAGATAATAGCCTGAATAAACTTCTTTCGAGGAGACTGTCACTTCCTTGAGATGCTCATCTCCTCGAACCAATTCTTCAAAATTGGGAATGCTAAAAGATATATCTGTCATTATCCCTGCAATGATGTCCGCATGGCATGCAAGCACAAGGTAGTCAAATATGCAGGAAATATACCTGCTAAAAGAATGAATAAGCCATTAATTGTCAAAACACCTTTAGCAAAGCCTTGTCCAGAAATCTCTGTAGTATCAGTAGGCTCTTCAAAATACATCGTCTTTACAACACGTAGGTAATAAAACGCACCAACTAAAGAAGCCATTACAGCAAAAATAGCCAAGCCTAAGTAGCCTGCATCGACAAGCGCATCCAAGACAGAAAGTTTTGCAACAAATCCAACTGTTGGAGGAATACCAGCAAGTGAGAACATGAGTAATAGCATGATAAATGCTAGTAGAGGACTACGGCGATTCAATCCCTTTAAGTCCTCAATCGTCTCACACTCAAAACCCTTGTTCGACAAGATCATTAGCAATCCAAAGGTTCCAAGTGTTGATAACACGTAAGTAACCGCATAAAAGAAAGAAGCACTATATGCGAGTTCATCATAGACACACAAAAACCCTAACAACATAAAACCCATGTGTGAAATAGTTGAATACGCCAACATTCTTTTAATATTTGTTTGAGCTATTGCAGTGAGATTGCCAACTAATAATGAACACACAGCTAAAAATATTAATATGGGTTGCCAATCTACATCCACTAATTGCAAGCCACCCACTAATAATCGGAAAGTAATAGCAAAAGCCGCAATCTTTGGTGCGCCACCAATTAATAAAGTTACTGAAGTTGGTGCGCCATGGTAAACGTCAGGTACCCACATATGAAATGGAGCAGTACCAAGCTTAAAGGCCAAACCAGCTAATAAGAACACTAAACCGAAAGAAAGTACTAAACGCATCACAGCATCATTGCTTGTCGTTCTCAAAATATCATCTAAATCTAAAGAACCAGTTGCCCCATAAATCATAGACATTCCATACAATAAGAAACCTGAAGAAAGAGCTCCTAATATGAAGTACTTCATGCCTGCTTCTATACCTCTTTGATAATTAGGACGCATAGCAGTTAATGTGTAGGTAGACAAAGCTAGTAACTCGAGACCTAAATAGAGCGTCAACATATTTGCCCCAGAAATCATGACAAATTGGCCAAGCAAAGCTAATAAAACTAATGAGATGTAATCTGTTCTGAAAAGTTGGCGGTCAATTAAATATTGCTTTGAATAAATCAAAGTTACCATCACAGCAATGGATGAAACACATTTAAGAACATTTGAAAATGGATCAATAATATAAAGCCCATTCATGATTCTGATCGGTAAGTCGCCTGCCCTGGATGCAAACATTACTGCAATTACGAGAAGGGTTAAAATTGTAACTTGGTATGCGAATCCTGCAGCCTTAGGTGTAAAAAAGATATCGTCATCATTTGACTCTTTTTCAGAAAAGAAAGGAGTTACCAACAAAATAAAACAAATGACGAGCAATAAAATCAACTCTGGCAATATTTGTAATAGGTCAATAGCTTGCATACGAATTCCAGTTCTTTAAATCTTGCTCATAGCAACGTGTTTTAACAACTCCACGGCCGCAGGGTGAATAATGTCGGTAAATGGTTTAGGATACACGCCCATTCCAATAGTGAGTAAGGCTAAAATACCAAGTATTAAAAACTCTCGTGAATTAATATCTGTTAATTCAGCGACATGATCATTTTCAATCTTGCCAAAGAAGACTCTCTTGGTCATCCACAAAGAATAAGCAGCGCCTAAAATCAATGCAGTTGCAGATAAGATCCCAATAGTGAAATCGTAATCAATTGCCCCAAGAATAACCATGAACTCACCGATGAAGCCTGAAGTAGCTGGTAGTCCACAATTAGCCATTGCAAATAGAACAGCAAATACCGCAAAACGTGGCATCGCATTTACAACACCACCGTAATCTGCGATTTGTCTCGTGTGCATTCTGTCATACAAAACGCCAATAGAGAAGAACATTGCCCCAGAGATAAATCCATGAGAAATCATCTGAATAATGCCACCCTCAATACCCATTTGATTAAAAATGAAGAACCCTAAAGTAACAAAACCCATGTGTGCAATTGAAGAATAAGCAACTAATTTTTTCATGTCTTTTTGGACAAGTGCAACTAGACCAACATAAATTACAGCAATTAAAGATAGAGTAATAATGAAGGGTCCTAAATACAAACTAGCATCAGGTGCAATCGGTAAAGAAAATCTTAAGAATCCATATGCACCTAGTTTTAACATTATTGCAGCCAAAACGATTGAGCCACCTGTAGGCGCCTCAACGTGAGCATCAGGCAACCAAGTATGAACAGGCCACATTGGAACCTTAACTGCAAAAGCAACGAAAAATGCCAAGAATATAAAGAACTGTTCTTTAAAATTGAGAGGAGCGTTATGCCACTCAAGGATATTAAAGGTATCTGTAGCGTTATATAAATACAGGATTGCAATTAAAGTAAGCAGTGAACCAAGCAAGGTATATAGGAAAAACTTAAATGCAGCATATATCCTGTTCTTACCACCCCATACTCCAATAATGATATACATCGGAATCAAGGTAGCTTCAAAAAACACATAGAACAATAAACCGTCTAAGGCTGAAAATACACCAATCATTAATCCAGACAAAATCAAAAACGCTGCCATGTACTGAGAAACGCGGTCCTGAATCACTTCCCATCCAGCTAAAACAACTATGACCGTAATGAAAGACGTAAGGACTACAAACCACACTGAGATACCATCTACGCCCAAAAAGTAAGCTAGGTCATAACGCTGAACCCATGGAACATTTTCCACAAATTGCAAACCAGCATTTGCAGTATCGAAATCAGTGACTAGTGGGAGAGTGATCACAAAACTTAATACGGCTGCAAATAATGACATCCACCTTACATAAGACTTATTAGTGTCCGAGCCACTACCTAGAATAATTAATCCGAAAACAATCGGCATCCAAATTGCTAAAGATAAAATCATAACCAGCCGCTTATTGAATTGAACCCAAATGGGTGAAAAGTATCCAAGCTATTAATCCCACTACGCCAATAATCATTGCAAAAGCATAGTGGTATAAATACCCGGACTGAAAATGTCTTACTAATTTTGAAAACCAATCAACAAGTTTTGCACTGCCATTGACCACAAAACCATCAATCACAGTTTGATCTCCACCCTTCCAAAAGGCGTTACCAATGATTTGTGCGCCACGACCAAATACAGCTTGATTAAAGTCGTCTAGGTAGTATTTGTTATCCAATACCTTTTTCAAAGGGGCAAAAATTTGAGCAATTTTTGCAGGAATACCAGGGTTAACTAAGTAGAAAATAGCAGCAGTAGCAACACCACTTATGGCCAGCCATAATACTGGAGAAGTCAATGAATGAAGTGCCATGTTATAAGCACCATGGAAAGCACTCTCTAACTCTTCCATTGCAGGATGAGCCTCTAAATCAATCTGAATTGCTTGATCAAAAAAACCTCCAAACAACATTGGTTCGATTGCAAAGTAACCAATAAACACGGAAGGTATTGCTAATAAGATAAGCGGCAAAGTTACTACCCATGGTGATTCATGAGGCTTCTGACCAGGTGCTAATCCGTGATGTTCATCAGAGTGATGGTGGTCATCATGGTGCTCATGTCCAAAACGCTCCTTACCATGGAATACCATGAAGTACATTCTGAAAGAGTAAAACGCTGTCACAAACACTCCTACCATTACAGCAAAATATGCGAATTGGGATCCGTAGATGTGACTCTCTGCAACAGCTTCGATAATGGAATCTTTTGAATAAAAACCAGAGAAGAAAGGCGTACCAATCAAAGCCAAACTACCAATGAGTGAGGTTATCCAAGTAATGGGCATGTATTTCCTTAAACCACCCATGTTGCGCATATCTTGATCATGGTGCATTCCCATGATGACGCTACCAGCACCAAGGAACAATAAAGCTTTGAAGAAAGCATGTGTCATCAAATGAAATATCGCTACTGGGTATGCAGAAACACCTAGAGCAACCGTCATGTAACCAAGCTGTGAGAGAGTTGAATATGCCACTACACGCTTAATATCCGTTTGTACGATGCCAAGGAAACCCATGAAAAGAGCTGTGATCGATCCAATGATCAATATAAAGGACAACGCAGTATCAGATAATTCAAAGAATGGAGACATGCGTGACACCATAAAAATACCCGCTGTCACCATTGTTGCCGCATGGATCAATGCAGAAATTGGAGTTGGGCCTTCCATTGAGTCAGGCAACCATACATGTAATGGAAACTGAGCTGATTTACCCATAGCACCTATAAACAGGCAAATACAAGTTACTGTAATTAAATCCCAAGTTGTTCCAGGCAAAGTTTGAGCTGCAATATTTTGAGCTTGCCCAAATGCCGAAGCGTAATCTAAGGTTCCAGTATTTGCAAAAATTAAACCAATTCCCAGAATAAAGCCAAAGTCACCAACACGATTTACAAGAAAGGCTTTCATATTAGCGAATATAGCTGTCGACTTGGTGTACCAAAAACCAATCAATAAGTATGAAACTAATCCAACAGCTTCCCAACCAAAAAAGAGCTGTAAAAAATTATTACTCATCACCAACATTAACATGGCAAAAGTAAATAATGAAATATATGAGAAGAAGCGACTATAACCCTCATCTTCTTCCATATAACCAATGG
>DAIQPR010000126.1:0-7481 GCA_036787315.1 Polynucleobacter sp.
GGCCCGGTATTGGCCCAATGGGTAACCCTCTAAAAGGTGGTATTGCAGATTTAAATGCTATTGGCTGGGCCGAATATGGCCATCGTCGTGGTGTACATCGTGTTCTTGAAATATTTGAAAGACATCAGATTAAAGCCTCCATTTTGGTATGTGGGATTATGGCTGAACGTTATCCTTCTGAGGTAAAGGCAATTGCAGATCTTGGGCATGATATTGTTGCGCATTCTTATGCAATGGACGTTATTCCTGCTTATTTAGATGAGCAACAAGAAATAGATAACATCAGAAGAACAACTGATTTAATCTCTACTGTTATTGGATATCGTCCTAAAGGATGGATTAGCCCAAGAAGTACCCCGAGTCCAAGAACAGCTAAATTACTTGCTAAAGAGGGATACCTTTGGCATAGCGACACATTAAATGATGATTTGCCTTACAAGGTGGATTTTGGAGATTGTTCTATTGTTGCAGTTCCAGGAACAATGGAAGTTAATGATTTGCCCTTATTTATGCGACATGGTCAACCACCAAGAGCGATGGTAGAGATTTTTCAAGACTGGTTGGACTATGTTCGAGTTTGGGAAAAAAGGGCAATTAAGATTGATCCAACTGTTCATGCTCATGTATTTGGGAGACCCGCTGGGGCAGGTGCTTTTCAGAAAATTTTAGAAATTGCTACAAGCGCTGATGATGTTTGGATTGGAACTCGTTCAGAAATGGTAGAGCATTTTTTAAGTAGTCTCCAAAAATAGGGAGAGTTAACTTGAAGAATATCTTCAAAACCATTCTCTTGATGGGTTTGGCATGTGTATCGTTTTCTATGATGGCACAGTCTAACTACCCCAATAAGCCTGTACATTTAATTGTTCCTTTTGAGGCTGGTGGCACTTCTGATACAACTGCTCGGTCTATGGCAGTTAAATTAGAAAAAGCGCTCAACACTAATATTATTGTAGAAAATCGAGTCGGGGCAAATGGTGCCATTGGTGCTCAAGCTGTTAAAAATGCGCTTCCGGATGGGTATGTTTTATTACATACTACTCCTGCATTTTTAATTAATACGGTAGCGAATAAAAATATTGGGTACGATGTATTTAAGGACTTCACACCAATAACCTTGATGGGTACTGGCACAGGTTATGTAATGGTCATCAACCCAGCTATTAAAGCTAATACGCTTCAGGAGTTTATAGCGTATGCCAAAGATAAAAAAAATGGCGTAAATTATTCATCGCCAGGTGTAGGTAATGCTTTACATGTTGCAAGTGAAATTTTTGCGCAACGTGTAGGCATTCAAACTTTACATATCCCTTTTAAAGGAACTCCTGGAGCTTTAGCTGCTGTGGTTGCAGGTGATGTTGATTTTATGATTATGCCGCCGACCATTGCGCATTCTTATGTTAGTTCAGGTAAGGTTCGGGCTGTAGCGTTTACTGGACAAAGTCGTTCTCCTGATTTTCCGACAGTACCAACATTTAAAGAAGCTGGTTTTAGTGATTTAATTATTGCAGGAACATGGCTTGGGTGGTTTGCACCTGCAAATACCCCTAAAGAAATCCGTAATAAAATTCAAACAGCTATGCGTCAAATTTTGCAAGAGCCGGAGATGAAAGCTCTGATGCAAAAAGACGGATTTGAAGTAGATGGAAGAAGTCCTGAAGAGTTTGATATTTTTTTGAAGTCTGAGCATAAACGCTTAACTGAAATTTTAAAAACAGTAAAACTTAATTAAATAAAGTGAGACCTCTATGAGTAATGTATCTGAACAATTTGCCTCTGCAGAGTTAGCATCATTTGCAGCTAATTTAAATGCTTCCATGATTCCTGATGAAGTATTTCGTAAAGCTGAAGATTTATTGGTCGATTGGTTTGGTTCCGCATTAGCTGGAAAGGGGGCTCGTGCAGTAGAGATTATCAATCAATATGCAAAACAAATGGGCCCACAACAAGGAGCATCAGAAGTTCTTATTGATCGCTCACGATCAACGCCTTTTTTTGCAGCGATGGTCAATGCAGCTGCATCGCATGTTGTTGAGCAAGATGACGTTCACAATGCATCAGTATTTCACCCAGCAACGGTAGTATTTTCACCAGCCTTAGCTGTTGCGCAATCATTACAAAGTAGTGGGGAAGAATTTTTAGTTGCATGTATTGCTGGTTATGAAGTAGGGATTCGTGTCGGTGAATTTCTAGGACGCTCTCACTATAAAGTGTTTCATACAACCGGAACTGCTGGTACTGTAGCAGCGGCGGCCGCTGTAGGTCGACTTCTAAAGTTATCACCTGAGCAGATGCTGCATGCATTTGGTTCAGCAGGCACGCAAGCTGCTGGTCTTTGGGAATTCCTCAAAGATGCTGCTGACTCTAAGCAGCTCCATACAGCGCATGCGGCAAGTACAGGGTTATCTTCAGCCTATTTAGCACAAGCAGGTTTTACGGGTGCTAAAAAAATATTAGAAGGGTCTCAAGGTATGGCTGCTGGCATGTCTACGGATTCCAATATCGCAAAATTGACAGATCGCTTAGGTCAACGTTGGGCACTTGTTGAAACTTCTTTCAAATATCATGCCTCTTGTAGACATACTCATCCTGCAGCAGATGCCTTGTTACAGGTTATCCAAAAAAATAACTTACAGGTTACTGATATTCAACAAGTGCAAACCTTGGTGCATCAAGGTGCAATTGATGTCTTGGGACCAGTTGTTAATCCCAAAACTGTTCATCAATCAAAGTTTTCTATGGGGACAGTATTAGCTCTTGCTGCCCAATATGGTTATGCCGGGTTAAATGAATTTGATCGATACTTTAATCATCCCCAAATTAAAGACTTAGCTGACCGAATTACAATGCAACTAGATACTGAAGTTGACCAAGCTTACCCTGCAAGATGGATAGGCAAGGTAATCCTAACAACTACTGATGGAAGAATCTTACATGGTCGAGTTGATGAGCCAAAAGGCGATCCCGGTAATACATTGTCACGTGCAGAAATCGAAGACAAAGCACTCCGTTTAGCTTTGTTTAGTGGTGCTGCCTCGGAAGAAGAGATGAAAGTTTTGTTTAAGAAACTTTGGGAAATTGCCGCATTACCAAGGCTTGATTCCCTACTCAATACTTGATTCATTACATTTTTGTGAAGAGTAATTTGGAATTGTTCAAGATGAAATTGTAATAATTATGAGGAAAAGTCATATTAAATCAGTAAAATATTTTTACAATTTTTAATATCATTATGAGGTAGCTTATGAAAAAAACTATTTTTTCTGCGTTGATGATTTTTATTTGCAGTGTACTTTTAAGTTCATGTGCATCTAATGAAAAATATACTAAGATGATTCAACAGTGGGTTGTGGCGGATGAAGATGCTTTAATTGCATCTTGGGGAGCTCCCTCTGGTAGTTATGAGACTGAAAAAGCCAAATATATTACATACGATAACTTACGTAACAACTATGTGCCACCGACGCCTTCTTCAGTTCAATTTATTCGTCAGGGAGATGCTGTTTTGACTAGACCAATACCTGGAACTCCAGGCTACAGTTACACAAGTGAATGTAGAACTACTTTTACTATTCAAAATAAACGTGTAGTTAATGCTAGCGCCACGGGAAACTCTTGCTATTTATAGGTTGATGCTTGATGTCTGTAAAATGGTAAATATGACAGACATCATTCAATTAAAGCAGTACGTTCTTTTAGCAACATTTGCAATTTCATTTATTTTGGGTTTTGGGATGCAAAGAACCCAATTTTGTTCTATGGGTGCTATCAGCGATGTATTTGTGATGCAATCGTGGGTACGTGCAAAGCAATGGGGTGTTGCATTAGGTATAGCGATTCTAGGAACAAGTCTTTTATATTCTTTTTCTTTGATTGATATTCATCAAACCATTTACACCAATCCGAAATTTTTATGGTTATCTCATATAACTGGGGGAATATTATTTGGGTTTGGCATGGCGATTGCATCTGGTTGTGGTGCTAAAAATTTAGTACGTTTAGGTAGTGGTAATCTCAAATCTCTCGTAGTGCTGATAGTTATGGGAATCTTTGCCCAAATGACTCTTCGTGGTGTATTTGGAGTTCTAAGAGTTAGTTCTGTTGATCGTGTATTTGTTGAGTTAAAAACTCATCAAGACATCCCAAGTATATTGAGTGCATGGCTGGGAGTGCATGAGTTAACTTTATCTATTGTGTTAAGTAGTCTTTGCGCAATTGTTTTATTCTTTTTTGCCTTTCGGGATAAAACATTCAGAAAAGAGGGGCAGTGGTGGATTAGTGTTTTAGTAGGTTTAGCAATTATTGGATTTTGGTGGGTGTCTGGAAATTTAGGTTTTATTCCAGAGGATCCAAACACTCTTGAGCCTGTTTTTTTAGCGTCGAATAGTGGTCGCATGGAGAGTGCATCTTTAGTTGCCCCAATAGCTTATTGGTTAGATTATCTAACCTTGTTTAGTGACACATCTAAAACGATAAGTTTTGCGATGGTCATCGCCTTGGGAATTGTTATAGGATCTTTAATTAGTTCCTTATTGACAGGTCAATGGAGATTGCAAGGATTTGGAAACACGCAAGACTTAGTAAACCATCTAGTTGGCGGAGCTTGTATGGGTGTAGGAGGTATTACTGCGCTGGGATGTACATTTGGTCAGGGCTTAAGTGCAATGTCCACTTTAGCCCTGTCCTCATTTATTACTGTTCCAGGATTTATTCTTGGTGTATTTTTGGGCTTACGCTATTTAGAGCGATCTTACGACTAAACGCCTTTTTCTTTAAACCAAGCGATTGATTTTTCCCAGCCATCTTTTGCAGCAGATGGTACATATGTTGCTCTGTAATCCGCATGGAATGCATGTCCTGCACTCGAATACACTACAAATTGACTTTGCTTAGCTGCAATATTGGTTTTTTGAGTGCTCAGTGCATTTTGCATTGCTGCAACTGTTGCAACTGAGATCCCGGCATCTTTAGCGCCATATAAACCCAGAACAGGCGCTTTGAGCTTCGTAGCTAGATCAATTGGATTGTTAGGAAAATTAGCTGATTTTTCTCCGGTGATCCGACCATACCAGGCCACACCTGCGCGGATATTAGGCAAAGTCTCACAAGCTAGCCAGACAATGCGTCCACCCCAACAAAAACCATTAATGCCGATTTTGGTATTACTACCACCATGATCTTTAGCCCAGTTTAGCGTTTCTTTGATATCAGTTATAACTTGTTCATCAGGTGTTTTAGCAACTATATCAGTTTGTATTTGCGCAATGGTACCTATTTGTTGAGGATTCCCAACACGATAAAAAAACTCTGGAGCTATAGCTAGGTAGCCAAGTTTTGCAAAACGTCTTGCGACATCTGCGATATATTCATGAACACCAAATATCTCACTAACAACAATCATTACTGGTAAAGGACCATTTGATTTTTCAGGCCTGGCGACATAAATTGGAAGTTTAGAGTCTTGGTAGGTAACTGTTTCATCAGAACATTTAAGGCCATTAAAGTCTGTCTTTATGGCTTGTGCAAAAACGGGTTCAGCCGCAAGAGCATAACCAATACTTCCTAAAGTAGCTGATTTCAAGAAGTGTCTGCGGTCAATCGCAGATTCTTGAATTAAAGAATTAGTGTCATCAATGAGGTTCTTTAGCATCATTACCTTTAGAAATGTTGAATTTGATTAATATAAATGCATATAATTCAGTATATAGAATATTAAATTATTAAACATTTTGGGATTTATTTTGACCGAAAATACTTTAGAAAATCAATACGACGAGTTTCATGAGGAAGATGCAAAGCCCATGAGGGGAAAGGTGTTGATTGCCGAAGATATAAAAACGAATCGCTTGGTTTTATGCTCATTATTGGATACTTTGCAAATTGAAACAGTGCAAGCTAGTGATGGTAAAGAGGCGGTTGATATTTTTAAAGCTGATCCGACGATTAACTTCATTCTGATGGATGTCAAAATGCCGGTTATGGATGGAGTTGAAGCGACACTTGTTATTCGTGAGTGGGAAGAGGTCAGAAAACTGGAGCATACCCCAATCATTGCGGTTACTGCGTTTGATTACGCACAAGATATAAAGCGCTGTACTGATGCAGGCATGGATGATGTGATGTATAAGCCGGCTGATCTCAAGACTTTATCTAAAGTTGTAGATAAATTCTTATTGTCAAAAAAGATTGACTATAGCCAATACGTGCCACCTTCCTCAGAAGTTGCCCTCAAAAAAATATTAGAAAATCGTGATGAACCTACTTTTAGTGAAGAGTGGTTAAGAACTTTTGTGCATGATCATAAAAAATTAGCTGCAGTTATTTTGCAAGCTGCCTCACACGAAATGCCTAATTATTTAAAATTATTACAAGAAGCAATTGAGCAAAAGCAATGGGAAGAATGTCGTGCAGTGGTTCATGTTTTACGTGGATTACTTCGCCAGTTAGGTGCAGTTCGTTTACATGCTATTTATGTTGAGCTTAATACCCATCTTAAAAACGGTGGCCAAATGAATGAAGCTGCTTATCAAAAAATCGTTCATGAAAACCAAACGCTCGAACAGCAAATCCAGACCTGGATGAGGAAAAACGTTTAGCGGTTTAAATCGCGCACTGTTTTAAACAGTGTGTTGATGGTTTCGGCTTCAATGTTTCTGGTGATAAAAACAAGTCTTGTATCATGATCAGCGCTTGGCCAATCATTGAGATATACAGGCGGATGAAAAATATGTTGAACGCCTTGAACAACGACAGGTTTACCATCTACGTTAACAATCCCTTTCAAACGCAGAAGATCTGGTCCACGTAAATTACTTAGTAGTTCTAACGCACTAGAGAAGGCCTTCCAGGTAAATGGATCCGTGAAGCGTAAAGATAGCGTTTTAATTTCTGAATCGTGGGCTTGAATAAATTGACCAAGGTATTTTCCCTCACTCGGGCTCTCCCCCAGAAATGATAGTATTTTTTCATTAGATTTTGAAGTAGATAAACCTAAAGACATTAATTCTTTTGGATTTATCTGACCTTGAGTCACTAATACGATTGGTGCCTGGCCATTGATTTTTCGGATATCAGATTGAACTTTTTCTAAACCGCTTGAATCAATCAAATCTGTTTTAGTCAGTAAAACCTTATCAGCAATAGCAATTTGTTTGACGATTTCTTTTTGTAGATCTTTGAGAAGTGGAAAATTAACAGCATCAACTAAAGTAACGAGTCCATCAAAACGAAACTGAGCTTCTAAAAGAGTATCACTAACAAGGGTTTGAAGGACTGGCGCAGGATCTGCTAGACCAGTAGTTTCAATAATGATTCTGTCAAAGTCAAAAACCTCTCCAACTGATCTCTTGGCAAATAGATCACGTAGAGTTTCCTGCATATCTGTTCTGACTGAACAGCAAATGCAACCATTAGATAATAAAGTAATGTTTTCTGTGGAGCTGGCAACGAGGTCGTGATCGATACCAATTTCACCGACCTCA
>DAIQPR010000127.1:0-7446 GCA_036787315.1 Polynucleobacter sp.
TGCATTCCACTGACCCTATATGATTCCAACGAATATTTTTAGAATAATCTTGCCAAGATGGAATTTTTGAATGATTTTTTTTACTTTGGAAAAATTTGGCAAAAATATTAGTTTTAAAAGATTGAGATGTTAAATTGTGTTCATAAATATCTTTGCCACTTACTTTGAGCAAGCGTATTTTTACAAAGTTTTCATTCATTAAATCCTGTGTCCAGGAATTCCAATGTTGTTCCCACTCAAAAGAAGAGAGGTCTTGTGCAAACACGAAATCATGATTCTCATTTTCAATTAAAGGCTCAAAATCGGAAAGGGATTGAATTCTATGATCAAGCGTATTGCCAAGGTAATGATTGCTAAAAATTCGGTTTACAGATTTCAACATAGAATGTTGATTAATATCTGCGGTAGTCCCTTGGCCATAAATCCAAACAGAGTTAATGCTTAATTCCCCACGATGAAGTCTTGCTTCATTAATGGGGTGATCATGCCAAATCATTTGTATTTCATTTTGTAATTTACGCCATTGTTTTGCTAGGCCTGGAAATAATACGTCTTTAGGCATCCATATATCGATATTGAGACCATTTGCTTGTGAAGGGGTATGGGTCTTTAAGTCTTCAAAGTTATTCGCAGGAAATATCCACCTTTTACTTGAAAATTCACCATCACTTCCCAGGAAATGACTAATTGTTTCTTCAACACTTTCACGTAATGCAAGTTCTTCTGATTCTTGAATATTCAATAGCATTGGATCCAAAAGGACTAAATGATCTCTAGTTGCATGTAAATGAACTAGTTCTATGCAGATTTTTGGAATGTGATCCTTTTGCTTACTTATTAATGGGGCAATAGGCACTTTAGACCCTAACAATAGTATTTCTTCCAATGTTCCTTTATCTTCATAGAAAATATCATCTTCTTCTGATGTATCAGAAGTATTTGTAGAAAAAAAAGGGACCAGAACGCTTAATTGATTATTCATATGCCTTATTTTAAGAGGGAATTAATAAAACACTAAACTATAGCTATGCAAAAGAAAATATTCCCCTTTGATTTACCCATTTTCATGGAAATTGGCTTGCGTTATGTAAGAGCAAGGCGCAAGACGGTTGGCCAAAAAAGAGATGGATTTTTGTCATTTATCTCCACTTTATCGATGGTTGGGATTGCTCTTGGAGTAGCTTCCTTAATTATTGTTTTATCCGTTATGAATGGTTTTCAAAAAGAAGTACGAGATAAGATGTTATCGGTCTTATCTCATGTCGAAATCCGTGCTCCTAATGGCATGGAAAATTGGCAAGAAATGACTACTTTTTTGTTAAAACAAAAACATGTTATTGGAGTAGCTCCCATCGTGCATTCCCAGGGCTTGATTGTGCGTAATGGAACGATGCGTGGAATTGAGCTTCGTGGGATTGATCCAGCGCAAGAAAATTCTGTTTCAGATATTCCAAAACAAATTTCAGATGGTGCTATTTCACAAATACAGCCAGGTTCATTCAATATCGCTTTAGGAATTGAACTAGCACTTAATTTAGGTGTTCAAAAAGGTGACAAAATTTCTGTAATGGTCCCTCAGGGTGATCTCACTCCAGCTGGAGTTTTACCACGTCAAAAGTCTTTTAATGTCGTTGGATTGATTGATAGTGGCCATTTTGAATACGATAGTAGCCTTGCTGTTATTCATTGGCAGGATGCTGGAGCTTTAACTCAAAATCGAAATCCAACTGGTTTACGTATTAAGCTAGACAATATGTATATAGCGCCAATGATTGCATCAGATCTCAATGGAGCTTTACCTCCAGGCATGATGGCTGTTGATTGGTCTATGCAAAATCGAACTTGGTTTGCAGCAGTCAAAACAGAAAAACGCATGATGTTTATTATTCTTGCCATGATTATTGCAGTTGCTGCTTTTAATTTGGTTTCAACCCTTGTAATGACAGTTACGGATAAACAGGCTGATATAGCTATTTTGAGAACTATGGGTGCATCCGCTAGGATGATTCAGAAAATCTTTTTTGTACAAGGTTTAGCAATTGGAATTTTAGGTTCAGTACTTGGAGTCTTATTGGGAGTTTTGGTGGCGGCCAATATTGATGTCATTGTGCCCACCATAGAAGGTATTTTTGGGGTACATTTTTTACCTAAAGATATTTACTTCATTAATGAATTACCATCTGATGTTCATTTAGAAGACGTTGTGAAAGTAGGTGGTATGGCATTTATCCTCAGTTTGTTGGCTACGCTTTACCCAAGTTATCGAGCTGCAAAAGTAAAACCAGCAGAGGCACTTCGCTATGAATAATCAAGCAAATAATTCTACAGAGTACGCTTTATCAGCCTTAGGTGTTCAAAAAATATTTGGTAGTGATGTTGAGGCCATTCATGTTTTGAGAGGAATTGACCTTCAAGTAAAGCCCTCTGAAAAAGTAGCTATTGTAGGTGCCTCTGGTTCAGGTAAGAGCACGCTTTTACATATATTGGGCGGACTTGATGAGCCTAGCTCAGGCAGTATTGAATTGGGAGGGGTGAAGTTTTCTGATATAGATGAAGTTACGAGAAACCAACTACGCAATCAACAATTAGGTTTTATCTATCAGTTTCATCATCTTTTGCCTGAGTTTACGGCGCTTGAGAATGTTGCAATGCCTATCCGAATCCGCGGTTTTGGACGTAAAGAAGCCTTTGATCAAGCAAAAATGATGCTTGATCAAGTTGGTCTTGGTGAGAGATTAGAGCATACTCCAGCGATGCTCTCAGGTGGTGAAAGACAACGTGTTGCAGTTGCAAGAGCATTAGTAGGTAAGCCCAAATGTGTTTTAGCTGATGAGCCTACTGGAAATTTAGATACGCATACTGCTGATCAAGTTTTTGATTTGATGCTCGAAGTGGCTGAGCAAAACAATACTGCATTTGTGATTGTGACTCATGATCCTTTAAGAGCTAAGCGATGTGATCGAATATTGAGATTAACGGATGGCTCTTTAGTTGATATTACCCATGAAATTAATGGGTAAGTTATGTGGTTTGATACGCATTGCCATATAGATGCTCCAGAGTTTAAAGATGATCTTTCATTAGTTCTTGCAAGAGCAGCAGAGCAGGGAGTGACTGGTATTCTAATTCCTGCGGTCAAAGTTAGCGATTTTGCTAGAGTTGTTCAATTGGTTGAAAAGTGGAGTATCTTCATTCCGAAAATTTGTTTTTCATTAGGGATTCACCCCCTTTACACCAAAGAGGCTTTGGAAAGCGATATAACTCTTACTAGACAAGCGATTGAAAAATATATAAATCATCCTAGATTGGTCGCAGTTGGCGAAATAGGCTTAGATTATTTTGTGAATGATTTAGATAATCCTAAACAAGAGTGGTTTTTTGAAGAGCAATTAAAAATTGCGAGAGATTTTGAATTACCAATTGTTATGCACGTGCGGAAATCTCAGGATCAACTTTTAAAGCGCCTCAGAAATATCAGAGTATCTGGTGGGATTGCGCATGCATTTAATGGGAGCTTTGTTCAGGCAAAAAATTTTCTGGATTTGAATTTTGTATTAGGTTTTGGTGGAACGATAACTTATGATCGATCTCTTCAGATAAAAAGACTTGCAAAAGAGTTTTCATTGGAGTCTTATGTTTTAGAAACTGATAGCCCGGATATTCCACCATCTTGGCTGATGGATTCTGAATCAAGACGCAATGAGCCAGCATATTTACCCAAAATTGCTGAAATTTTTGCACAAGAAAGAAACATAGATTTAGACACTCTTTCTAAAGCCAATCTCAATAATCTCTCTCGGGTTATACCTAGAATTAAGCTTCTTTAAGTTCGCATGCGATTTTGGATAACGGCATGGATTGCTGGGGAATTATTTTCTTTATTTTCGGGTAAAGAGGATATTTATATAAATTTTATTATCCCTTTTGGTTCTCTCATTCTTATTTATTCTTGGTTTGAATCTAAAAAGATCAAATCAATAAATCAAGTTATTTTAATATTAATACTTGGTATTCTTTTATCAAGCTTAGGTTTTATTTGGACAGAGTATCTTAAGTCTTTAAAACCCCAACAAGAACTTAATCAGCGTTTTGAAGGAAAATCAATACGCATTCAAGGCTATATAGAAGAATTGCCAAGGCAGGTAGAAAAAGGAGCGCAATTTGTTTTTCAGGTTACCAGTTGGCAAGCAGATCAACTCAAATTAATAAGTAGTCATGAGGCTTTAATTTTTCCACAACGTATTTTGTTGAGTTATAGATATGCAGGTAATAAGCCGGAGTTGATACCTGGAGATTATTGGGAGTTTGTAGTTCGATTACAAAAAAGTAGGGGGCTTAAAAATCCGTATAGTTTTGATGTAGAGCAGTGGTTATATATTCAAGATATTGAGTCTCAAGGAAAAATTCAAGCCTCTAAAGCTCGTAATTTAAATCTTCAACATCAAAGTTTTAGGGTGAAAATTGAGCGTTTACGTTATTACATAAGAAATAAAATTCAAAACACGCTTGGTAAACAAAAGCAATATGCTGGAGTTATAACGGCTTTAGTTATAGGCGATCAGAGTTCAATTGCATCAGATGATTGGACTATTTTTTCCAAGACAGGTATTGGTCATTTAATTTCTATTTCTGGAATGCATGTAACGATGCTGGCTGGTATTGCTTCAAGCTTAAGTTTGCTTCTAATTAAACGTACGCGCTTGATATATATTCAACCTGCTCAGTACACTGCAGCAATTTTAGGATTTATGGTTGCATTTTTATATACCTGGTTAGCGGGATTTCAGGTACCAGCCCAAAGAACGATGATGATGGTGGGTATTTCAACCTTGGCTTTATATCTTGGGAGGGTGTTGCATAGTTTTGATATTTGGTTTTGGGCATTATTTCTTGTTTTATTCATCAATCCTTGGGCAATTTATGCCCCTGGTTTTTGGCTTTCATTTGGTGCTGTTGCTGCCATACTTTATGCAATGCCAAAAGATCACCAAAATCATGGGGACACTGATTTACTATTTTTAAAGAAATTATTTACATCACTTTCTGAAGCAACTAGGGTTCAGGCTGTTGTTACGATTTCTCTCATTCCCTTAACTTTGTTTTGGTTTTATCAAATTTCATTAATTTCACCGATTGCAAATGCTATAGCAATTCCAGTGATTACTTTTCTGGTAACGCCTTTTGCAATGCTAGGAGTATTTTTGCCTTCTATTGTTGGAGAACTTTTTTTAATCATTTCGCATGAAGTATTTTCATGGCTTATGATTTTTATAAAACCTTTAGCGAATTTAGAATATGCCATAGCTTATGGCGCTAAGCCAAATGCATGGCAATTATTAATTGCATTATTAGGTGTTTTATTAGCGATTAGCCCTGGTCCAATAGTGAGTAATTGGAAATCAAGACTCATTGGATTTATCTTATGCATATCCTTATTTATTCCTAAACAATATTTGATGGGGCAAGTTCCATTCGGAGAAATAGAAATGACTGTTTGGGATATAGGACAGGGAAGTGCTGTTTTAATTAAAACACGCACACATTATTTATTATTTGATACTGGACCATCTAGTTTTGGTAAGTTTGATCCTGGAGAAAAAATTATTCTTCCGCATTTGCGTGCACAGGGCATAAAGAAGATTGATCAATTAGTGATTAGTCATCAAGATGCTGACCATATTGGGGGATTAGCATACTTAGTGAGTCAATTTCCAATTAGTAGAGTCATGGGGTCTATACCTCGCAATCATCCCCTGCAAGCTAACTTTATTAAAAACACACTTATATTTAATGCCTGTCAAGAAGGTCAATATTGGGATTGGGATGGTGTTCATTTTAGGATATGGCACCCAGATTTAAATGAGGATGAGCAAAGCATTTATTCAAAATTTAAGCCAAATGAAATGAGTTGTGTTCTTGAAGTAAGGAACCAACATCATTCAATTTGGCTAACTGGAGATATAGAAAAGCTTGCTGAAAATTTGGTGGTTAAAAGACTAAAAGAAAACCCTGATCAATTAAAAGAAATTCAAAAGCGCAATTTGATTTTGATGGCGCCGCATCATGGGAGTAAAACCTCATCATCTTTCCAACTTTTAGAAATTTTGAATCCTAATGAAGCATTTTCTCAAACGGGTTATCAAAATCGATTTAGGCATCCACATCAAGTAGTGATTGATAGGTATCGAGATATCAATATTAAGTTACTCGATACCGTATCAACAGGTGCGCAAATTTGGAAAACCAAAAATCAAGATATTGTTTACAAGCAATATCGAGATTAGAGTAATTTAGAACTTAAACTGCATCTGCGTTGGTAACATAGCCAAGCCCCATCGCCTCATTGACACGTGGCATTACCTCATGTGCCATGAGTTCCATGGACCTTCTTCCAAGGACAGGATCCACAAGATCCATACCTGCATAAACAATTTCACCAAAATTACCAACTTCCTCTTGCATAGAAAGGATTTGATCGACAACCTCGTTAACAGTTCCACAGATGACTAAATCATCTAAGATTCCGTCTAAGCTAATTGTGCTGTCATCAGCTTCTTGGCTCTTTTTAAAGATGACATGTCGATTAGAGATTTTCATCTTTGTTAACATTTGTTTGTAGTAATAGCGGTAAGGACTATTAGCATTGTCTTTACCGTATGCTTTAGCAATCGCAGAAGTATCTCCAACAAAGACTGTTCGGGCTACACGCCAATCCTTAACTAATGCTTGTTCGCCGACTGCTTTTTTACCTTCAGAGAAATTATTCCAATGGGATGGAAGCCAATTTTTTAGTAAAAAGTTTGCTGACATAGGATGAAAGTCTCTCTTACCCATCTCAATAACCCCTTTAGAAAATGGAGCAACTACGGTCCCAACGATTTCTGGTCTAGGTTTTTGGAATGGTTTCATAATATGACCACGTCCAATCTCTAGAACTTGAGTATTTTGTACACTCACCTTAAACCTATTATTGGGTAGGTCAATGTTATACGGTGGCTCACCTTCCCATATTTTTAAGATGACATCGATAGCTTCAGCAAAGATCTTATTTCTATCTTCACTCAGGATGCCTAAAGCCTCTGCATCTGAAGCTAAAGCGCCAGGGCTAATTCCAAATACAAAGCGGCCTTTTGCAAGGCGGTCAAACATAGCTGCTTGTGCTGCGATGAGGGTTGGATGAGCATGGGAAAGGTTAGAGGTTCCTGTACCTAATTTAATATTCTTAGTTTCAAAGATTAACGTTGCCAAAAATATCATGCTATTTGTTACGTTCTCGGCTTGGTCAGTAATATGCTCACCAACAAAAGCATCATAAAAACCCAACTTATCAGCATGAATAATCGTTTCTCTATCTTCATGAAGAGTTTCTGTTCCATCCCTTTCTAAAGGGTGGAGAGGCATTGTGAAATATCCTAGACGCATAATTAACTTTCTGTGTATTTAAAT
>DAIQPR010000128.1:0-7375 GCA_036787315.1 Polynucleobacter sp.
CCTTGGAGCACTTTTAATTTTTTTTGAAATCTCTCCATAAGTCAAAACTTGGCCTCGTGGTATTTTTGCAATTTCTTGCCAGACACGCTGTTGATGGACCGTTCCTTTTGGAATCATCGGAATATCAAAATTAAAATTAGGGTCAAGGCAATATTGCTGTATTTGCTCGAGAACACTCTGTGCTAAATGATTTGTTGGCTTAAGTATTGGAATATGCGCATCGATATACGCAATTTCACTCAACATCAAACTTTGTTCATATATTTCCGTACGAATACCAATTTTGCCAAATGGAACTTCAGCAACTGCTGACCAAGAAGCATGGGATATAGGTTCAGAGACACCTGATTGTTTCATTACCATCCTGAAGTAAATCTAAAGTAATTCTTATGGAGCTGGTTTATCTGCCAAACTAGCAATGTAATCTGCTAAAACAACAATATCGGCTTCACTTAAATTAGCTGCAGCTGAGGACATGTTGCCATCCATATCAGATCTAGTCTGTTGTTTAAAACCGCGTAATTGTGTAATTAAATATTGATGTTGTTGCCCAGCAATTCTTGGGATATGTTGTAAGCCAAGTAATTGGGGGCCATGACACTGAGTGCAATTATATTTATTAGCTAGCTCTGGGCCTAAGGCTAAATTTTTCTCACTCGTGACATGAGTCGTAGTTCTTTTTTCAGAAGAAAAATATGCCGCTAAATTATTCATGTCAGCATTTGTTAAATCCGCAGCCAATGGCGACATAATTGGATTTTTTCTATTGCCTTCTCTGAAACGAAACAAGGCAGTAGAAATTGCTTGCGCAGGTTGACCTGAGAGAGAAGGTATTTCAGGGTTATTTGAATTACCTGCAGGGCCATGACAAGCAATACACGTTTGAGCCTTTTCTTTTCCAGCTTCTAAATTGGCGGCGAAATGAATCGAGGGGCTTAATAGCAAAATAACCCCCCAAATTTTGGGGGCTATTTGCTGTTGCTTCAAATTAAAGAACATTCTTCAGTAACAATCTATTAAGGTTTTTTGTATGAGATTTTGTAAATGATTCCATTGTAATCATCAGACATCAACATTGCACCGTCAGGCATCACTAAAAGATCTACTGGTCTACCCCACATTGGAGGATCGCCTTTTTCATCTTCTAAGAAGCCTGTTAAAAATGGCTCATACTTTGCAACTTTTCCATTGCCATCTAATACCACTCTCATTAAGTCATAGCCTTGCTTGGTATTTCTGTTCCAAGAACCATGGCGTGCAATGAATAAACTATTTTTATATTCAGCAGGAAATTGCTTTCCTGTATAAAAATGTAATCCTAGAGGTGCAACGTGTGCTCCTAGTTTTAACGCTGGAGGCGTAAACTGATCGCAAGATGCATATTTTCCATATAAAGGATCCGAAATATCCCCTTGGTGGCAGAATGGATATCCAAAATTTTCACCTTGTTTAGAGACTACATTTAGCTCATCATTTGGAATATCATCACCTAACCAGTCACGACCATGCTCTGTAAACCATAATTTTTTAGTAACTGGATGAAAATCCATACCTACAGAATTTCTAACACCCTGAGCATATCTTTCTAAACGTCCATTCTTCGGATCAACACGCATAATTGTTGCTTGAACATAATTCGGAATAGTAATGTTTTGTGGTGAACCAATATTGAAGTACAACTTTTTATCTGGCCCAACAGTCAAATATTTCCAAAAGTGGCCTGGGCCATTTGTAGGATCAATACCATCAACAACCAATACACCTTCTGGTGGGTTATCTAAACGGTCTTCAATATTTTCATATTTTTTGATTTGCGTACGCTCGGCAACATAAAGAGTTCCATCCATAAATGCTATACCGTTAGGTGCATTTAATCCTTTTAGAATTTTTTTAACTTCGCGCTTACCGTCTTTTTCTACAACTGCATAAACATCATTTGCAGCTAAATTACTAACAAAAATAGTACCTTTAGTACCACGTGCTAGAGAACGTGCATTTGGAACTTCAGCCCAAACATCAATGCTAAACCCAGGTGGTAATTTAAGTTTTGAAATCTTTAAATCACTAATATCAGCGCCTGTTAATTTTGGGTTAAAAGGATGGAGTGTAGATTTTGCATCTGCCTCACTTCTTCCTTGTAACCATCTTGGTGGTGGCTCTTCAGGTTTTTGCTGTGCAAAAGCTGGAATAGCTAATGCAAAAATTAATGAAGAAATAATCTTTTTTTTCATCGATGTCGTCCCCAAATTTGTTAATTTTTATTAATTAAGTTTTAATTCACGCTAAGCTATAAAAATACAGGATTTATTGCTATTTCAAGATAGGGAATAACCCTTGTTTTGCGAAATTTAAAACTGGTAACTTGCATTAGCTCCAATAAACCAATTTCTTCCAGGAGAAGGTTCAAAATATTGCGCACTTGCCTGATTAATAATCACTGAACCTACGTAGTAGGTGTCAAAGATATTATTGATCCGTGCTATTTCAGTGAAACTCCAATTATCTTTATATTGCTTAGCAAAAGCTCTTAGATTTCCAATCACATACCCCCCGGCAGAGGAATTTACAGCATTTGTATCTGTCGCAAACATATTGCTCGCCGCAATCATTTCAGCACCGATGTTCAAAGAGTGATCTTGTAACTGCCAAGCTATTTCACTAAATAATCGATGTGCTGATACGCCAGGGATACTTGACCCGGCAGAAACTGTTGCGCTTGTTCCATTAAATACACTTTGATAATCTTGTGTCACTTGAGCAATCGTATAGGTATAAGCTAAATTGGAATACCAGTTTTTAGAAAAATCAAAATGTCCAAATAACTCTAAGCCTGTACGAGCTGTTGTATTAGCATTTTGATAAACAGTTTTACCAGAATTATTACTTTGGGCAACGATTTCATTGTTACTTTTAGCCATAAAAAGGGCTACATTAAAGTTTCCTAGTTCTGGTACTTTGCTTTTCCATCCGATTTCATATTGCAGCGTCGTTGCTGCGTCCAACATATTAGGGGAAGAAATTGACGAAGTGCACCCAGAATTACCACAACTGTATTTAATCTGATTTAAAGTTGGAGTGTCATATCCAATTCCAACAGAAGTATAAAGTCGATTCAAAGAATCCAATAAGTAACTTACTGATACCATCGGCAAAAGATTGTTATATGTTTTGTTGGTGGCAGACCAAGTATTTAAATTGTCATTTGCACTGAGTTGCGTTGAGGTGTTTCTTAGTCCAAGACTGATGTTGACCTTATCCATAGGGTCAATTTCAATTTGAAGATACTGATCTAAGTTTTTAGCTTGATAGTTTGCGTCTGTATTAATCGAACTATTTTTTCCTGTGCAATTTACTAAGGCACCATAAGAGTTGCAATATCCCATACTATGATCATTGTCATTGCCATAGTTAATTCCAAAAGTCATTTTGAAGGGCATCTGATTAATACTTGTTTTTAATTGATACTGACCATCAAATCCAGAATAGGACCTATCTAAACTAATCGCACCATTTACGAAGGGTATCGTCTGACTTGAAGGTGCTTGATATTGAAATTGATTTCTCGTGCCTGAATACACCATCAACTTCAATCCAGATTCACTATTTAATTTTTGTAGTAACTCAATACCACCTTGAAGTTGTGTCACGGTTTTACGGGTATTCCAGGACTCTGCATTTATGCCAGCTCCTTGAGGATTCGTAATTAATTGTGATGCCGTTAAACCCAAGGGGTCATTAGCAAAAAGATTAACGCGATTACCTATTACACTAATTTGAGTATCTTCCCCAGCTCCAAATATGATTTTGGCATTCTCATTATCTCTACTCGCTTCACTATGCGTTCTAGATCCTGAAGTATTGAGGTTATTAACATCTAATAAGTAATTTACCCCTGATTCATACCCACTTGCTTTTACACCTAACTTGCTGGTATTAAATGATCCATATGAACTATACGGCGTTATTGCTGTTCCAGGCTCACCCTTTTCAGTTTGAATATTAACAACTCCACCAGCAGAGTTGCCATACAGCACAGAAAATGGTCCGCGCAAAACTTCAATGCTTTCCACAGAACTTAAATCAATATGAGATAACTGACTTTGCCCATCAGGCATAGTTGCAGGTATCCCATCCACATATACTTTGATTCCTCTGGCTCCAAAGGCTGAATTTGCTCCAAAGCCTCGAATTGAAATCATCGTATCTTGCGCATAATTTTGTCTATTAATCGCCTGTATACCAGGTGCTCTAGATAAAGATTCAGAAATATTGATTTGTTGCTGGGTATCTTGAATATTCGTTCTATTAATTAAATCGATCGAAGATGACGCCTCAAATGGAGTTTGATAATACCTTGAAGAACTAATAACCATTTCTTCCAAATCAGGGGCTGTAACTCCTCCAGTTTGAGCGTTTGCAAATGACGCCATTAGTTCGAGTGCAATTGATAAGCTGTATAGAATATTTTTGCGTATGCTGTCGCGAACAATTTGTCTCATTATTTGTCTTCTTAGAATATTTTTTTATTCTAACCTCGAATAAAACTTCTAGTAGCAAACTTTATTCTGGCTAAGATCTTTTTCATTTGTATCAGTTAAACTCTCTTTATTCAACAACGAGGAAACAATCATGGGACAATTTATTCAACTTACATCAACAGATGGGCATGCTTTCGAAGCATATGAAACTATTCCAACTAAAACAACAATTGGCACTCTAGTTTTAGTTCAAGAAATATTTGGAGTAAATACTCACATTCAAGCAACAGCAGATTTATATGCATCTCTAGGCTATAGAGTTCTTGCCGTTCCAACAATGGATCGTGTTCAAAAAAATGTTAATCTCGGTTACACGCCTGAAGATATGCAAGCTGGTTCAGCCCTAAAAGCACAAGTCGAAGCCCTACCTAACCATCCAGTCATGCTAGATCTTCAAGCTGCAATTAATCACCTAAAACCTTTTGGTAAGGTTGGTATTTTTGGTTTTTGTTATGGCGGATTGTTAACTTGGCGTAGCGCTTGCCAGCTTTCTGGCTTATCTGCTGCAGTGGCCTACTACGGTGGCGGTGCGCAAAATGAACATCATTTAATTCCACAATGCGCAGTGATGGCTCATTTTGCAGAAGAAGATTCTTATATTCCTCTAGACAGTGTAGAAGCTTTCAAAAAAGCCCGTCCGGAAGTTGAAGTACATATTTATGCAGGTCATCATGGTTTTAATTGTGATCACCGCGCTTCCTATTTTGGCCAATCTGCACAAGTTGCTCGCACAAGGACTTTGGACTTCTTTGAAAAACACCTAGCAAACTAAGCTAATTATTCAATTAGTTTATATTTTGGTTAACAGTAAGGTTTCCATTCAATCAGGTGTTTGATATAGTTTGAGTTCATTCACATTGAGGCGCAATTAATTTATGGAAACTTTGCTGGAAGACTGGCCGTGGTGGGCCCAAGTTGCAGCAGTTCTTATTTTGTTAGCAACTTCAGCATTTTTCTCCATAACAGAAACAAGCATGATGGCAGCAAATCGCCATCGTTTAAAACACAAAGCAAATCAAGGGCATCAAGGTGCAAAGCTCGCTTCTGGTCTCCTTGGTCGCACTGAAGAATTACTCTCTGTAATATTGATTGGTAACAATGTGATCAATACTTTTGTACCGGTATTGGTGGCAGGTATTGCCTTAAATGCATTTGGAAATAGTGGCTCAGTACTATCTCTTACGACTGCACTTGTCGCTTTTTTAATTATTATTTTCTGCGAAATAACCCCTAAGGTTATCGGCGCAGCATTTCCAGACAAAATTGCTTCAAATGTTAGTTGGGTAATTCGCCCTTTAGTGTGGATCATGACACCGCTTGTAATGTTCGTGAATATTTTCGTATCCGCATTACTAAAAATGATGCGCCTCAACACCAAAGACTCAGCTGAAAATCGCTTAAGTCCAGATGAGCTTCGAAGCCTGGTCTTAGAAACCAGTCACTTCATTCCTTCTCAACACCGCAATATTTTGGTGAATTTATTCAACTTAGAAAATATTACGGTGGATGATGTGATGACACCTCGCTCAAAAATGGAAACCTTGGATCTCTCCAGACCAATTGAAGAAGTTCTTCACCAAATGGAAACTTGTTATCACCATAATTTACCTACGACTGATCAAGATCCAGATAGAGTCATCGGTATTTTGTCAGTTCGAAAAGTAGTTTCTCTTATAGGTGATAAAGAAATCTCACATGATCAATTTAAAGCGCTTTTGAGTGAACCCTACTTTATTCCTAGTGGTACGCAAGTACTGCAACAAATTCGCTTTTTCCAAGAATTACAACAACGTATTGGCTTAGTGGTCGATGAATATGGGATTGTTTTAGGTCTTGTTACCATCGAAGATATTGTTGAGGAACTCATCGGTGAGTTCACAACCTCTTTACCTAGCTTAGCCAATAAAACTCAATGGCTAAGTGACAATACATATATTGCTTCAGGAAGTTCAAACTTGCGAGACCTAAATCGCTTATTGGGATTACAACTACCAACACATGGGCCAAGAACTTTAAATGGCCTTTTAATTGATATTCTCGAAGAGATTCCTGATAACCATATCAGTTTAAAAGTGGCAGGATGCGTCATGGAAGTAATGCAATTTGATCAACAATCCATCAAAACTGTACGTATTCATAAACCCATCAAAGTACTAATTCCAAAAGTCGCATGAGCGGCAAATCATTAATACTTTTAGCTATTGTTGGTTTGCTAAGCTATATTAGTAAAGTAGATTTTAAAACTTTAAAAATCCCAAATAAGTACACGATTGCCTTGATGCTACTTGGTCTAGGAATTAATCTGACCCCTTTGAATATTTGTTCATTTACTCAGAGTATTTTTGGTTTAGTGTCTGGCTTCGGTATCTTGTACTCCATCAACCTTATAGGTCGATTTTTTTTAAAGCATCATCTTATTGGTCTTGGTGATGCGAAGCTTCTAGGAGGACTTGGAGCTATTTTTGGCTATCTATCTGTAATTCAGATTCTATTTATTGCAGCTTTAGCTTGCTTAATCATCCAATTGATTCGTCAACCTAAACATGGCCTATCTTCTATAATTGCATTTGGCCCCTACTTGTGTGCTGCAGGGATTGGTTTTTCAATCTACCAAATGATGTCATCTTGAATATGAACCCTAAACTTGAAGCAATACACAAGGTAGCATTAACTGGTGGCATAGGAAGTGGGAAAAGTGCGGCCGGCAGCAGCTTTGAAAAATTAGGTATCCCCGTCATCGATAGCGATGCTATCGCTCACCAAATAACTGCACCAAATGGTCAAGCAATCCCTCATATACAAAAAACCTTTGGCTCAGAATATCTCACTCAAGAAGG